>JAICQM010000121.1 GCA_025937875.1 Chloroflexota bacterium | reverse complement strand
GTCGCCCTCGCCGCGCGCCTGCACCCGGACGTGGTGGTCATGGACGTTCAGATGCCGGGACGCTCTGGTGTCGATGCGACTCGCGCCATCGTGGCCAGGAGCCCGTCAACCGCGGTGCTGGTCTTGACGATGTTCGAGGAGGATGACCTCGTGGTCGCGGCCATGCGCGCCGGCGCACGCGGCTACCTGCTCAAGGGCGCCTCGCGCGACGAGCTCCGCAGCGCCATCACCACGGTAGCGACCGGCGGAGCGGTATTCGGTCCGGCTGTCGCCAGCCGGCTTGGCGCCATCATCGAGCGCGCCGGATCGTCCGCACGCACCTTTCCCGAGCTGACCGATCGCGAGCATGAAGTCCTCGAGCTCATCGCCCAGGGCCGCGCAAATCCGGACATCGGGCACCGGCTTGGGATCAGTGAGAAGACGGTCCGCAACCACGTCAGCATCATCTTCGCCAAGCTCGAGGTGATTGGACGACCGGAGGCGATCGTCCGAGCGCGCGAGGCAGGCATGGGCGGAGAGCGGCGGAACTGATCTTCTCCCGGTTGCCCGAGGGTGCGGGACAACCGACCGATGCGGGCAGGACAACGGTCGTCACATCATCCCCGACATGCATACCGTTCGGCTCGCCTTCATTGGCGTCGCGTGGCTCTTCCTCGCCTGTGTCGTGGTGCAGGTGTTCCTGGCCGGCCTCGGCGTGTTTGCCGGAGCCCAGAACTTCTCTCTCCATCGTGAGTTCGGCTACGTCTTCGGCTGGCTGACGCTGGTCCTTCTCCTGCTCGCCCTGGCCGGTCGCCTCGGGCGCCGCTGGATCGGCCTATCGGCGCTGCTGCTGGTGCTGTTCGCTCTCCAGTCGGTGTTCGTCGCACTCCGCGAGATCGTGCCGGCGGTCGCCGCGCTGCACCCGGTGAACGCCCTGGCCATCTTCGGCGCGGCCCTCCATGTCGCCATGCGGTCACGCGGGCTGGCGAACGATCGAGCGGCGGCCGTCGAGTCGGTCACGCAGGCGGGACGCGCCTGATGGACTGGTATCCGTGGGTCGTCCTGGCCCACGTCATCGGTGCGTTCGGGTTTGTCCTCGCGCACGGCGTGTCCGCCTTCGTCGCCTTCCGCCTGCGGTCCGCGCGGACCGCGGAGCAGGTGACGACCCTGATGGAGCTCTCGGGCGGCAGCCTGATCGTGGCCTACGCGTCGCTGCAGCTGATCCTCGTGGCCGGCATTGCGGCTGGGTTCATGGGCGACTGGTGGGGGCGTGCCTGGATCTGGCTCTCCATCGGCCTGCTGCTGGCGATCGCGACAGCGATGTACGTGGTCGGCACGACGTACTACCTCCGCGTCCGTCACGCGGTTGGCCTGCCCGCACCGCAGGAGCCCGAGGGCACGCCATTCGAGCCAGTCGCGCCTGACGCCCTGGCCCGGCTCCTGGACAGCCGCCGCCCCCATCTGCTCGCCGCGATCGGTGGGGGCGGGCTGGTCGGGCTCATCGCCCTGATGATGCTGAAGCCGGGATAGGCAGCCGAAACCGCCGCGGACGAGTTCCTGCCCCGTTCGGGACATCCCTCCCGCGAAGGCGGGACACGCGCCGGACGACGACGGGATCCAGCGAAGCGATCGTTTGAGACTACCTACGCATGGGGCGAACCCGGTGATGACTCTCCAGACGCTTCTCAGGAACCCAGCGACCGGCACGGTGCTCACGCTCGGCATCGTGGCGCTCGCCGCGACGACGGCGTACGTGCACCTGACCCTCGGAGGACTCCTGTTCCTCCTGAATGGGCTCGGCTATGCCGGCCTGATCGTCCTGGTCGTCGTCGGCGCGATCGCCCGGCATCCACTGGTCACTCGCTTCGACTGGTTCCCCCGAATCGCACTGATCGGCTTTACGGCCATGACGATCGCCGGGTACCTGGTCATCGGTCCCTACTTCGCACTGGGCTGGATCACGAAAGGGGTCGAGCTGGCGCTGATCGTCCTCGTGGTGCTCGACGTGATCCGCGTCTACGGCAGCCCGTGGTCGATGGCTCGGCTGGCCATCACATCGGTCGTCGGCCACCATGACCTTCGACAGCCCTCGCCACTTGGCGGTGAGTCGCCGGTCAGGCCACCATCTGTCCCGACGAGCGCTCGGGAGGGTCTGTGAGTCTCGGGCGTTCGGCCGTCGCGCCTTCTGCTTCGCAACGCGGCCTGTTCACACTGCGGGCGAAACCCGCAAGGAGGTGATCGATGGCTTCACAGAAATTGGCTGGCATCCTGTGGCTGATCGCAGGCATCAGCAGCGGCGGGATCGCGTTCTTCCTGAACGATCCGCTCGACCTGGCGATCTTCATCGGCGGCGCAGCGCTGGCAGTGCTGCTGGCGCTCGCGATGCTGGTCCGTCAGTCGCCGTCGTGGGTGCCCTGGTCGAACGTGCTCGGAGTGGCTTGGGTGTTGGCGTTCGGTGGTGTCATCCTGACGAGCCTGTACCTGCCCATCGAGCAGCTCTTGTCGGTCGTCTGGATATTTGGCTCCGGCCTCGCGGGCGCGGTCGTGGCATATGCGCGTCGGGCGCGAACCTCACCGGCCTGACCTCCATGCAGCCCGCCGAGACGTTACCGATGCACCCGCCACCCGAGGTGGTCCGCGCGGCAGCCTCGCCGACCCGGTCACTGGCGCTCATCCGTCGGCGTCGCCGGTCCGATCTGACCGGTCAGGGTACCGGCGCGCCCAGAGAGGCGATTGGACCGTGACCGCGCTGCGCGTCGCGGGATCCATCTACCTCCTCCTCGGCATCGGCTTCGGCGGAGGCGCGGTCGTCACCCTCCTGCATTTCGCGCGGCACGGAGAGCTGCCGGTGACGCCGTGGGGCTTCCGTTCCATGAGCGGGCCGTTCGAAGGACTCGGCGCGGAGCGGTTCTCGATGCTCGGCTGGTCATTCGTCGCGGTGTGCGCCCTGGACGCGCTCGCCGGGGTATGGCTCTGGCAAGGGCACAGGCGCGGCGTCAGGCTCGGGATGCTGACGAGCCCGTTGGCCTTCGTCCTGGGGCTCGGCTTCGCCCTGCCGATTCTGATCGTCGGCGTACCGGTTCGGCTCGGCCTGACCTGGGCTGGGCGAGGGAGCCTGCGATGAGCCTGCGTGCGACAGTTCAAGGAGACCACCATGAAGCCTGACGATCCCGCCTACCAAGGCCAGCGCGAGTACACCCCGTTCTTCCTCAAGGTCTACGACCCCGTGATCCTCGGCTTCATGACCCGGGTGGTGTGGCGCTGTCCGACACCACTGCTGGTGGAGCGATACCGGCGGCACATCCGCCCTCGCCACCTGGACGTTGGCCCGGGCACGGGCTACTTCCTGGAGCGAGCCGGCCTCGCTGCGGGCAGCCCCGTTACCATCCTCGACCCCAATGAGCACGTCCTCGATCATGCCTCTCGGCGCCTGCAGCGCCTGGACATCACGGCGGTGGAGGCCGATGTCCTGAAACCGCTCCCCGTCGATGGAACGTTCGACTCCGCCGCCCTGCACGGCGTGATCCATTGCCTGCCTGGACCGCTCTCGCGCAAGGCCGCGGCCGTGGCCAATGTGGCTGCCGTGTTGGCACCGACGGGCGTTCTCTTCGGCGCATCGCTGCTCGGGGCCTCCGGACCTCACACGTGGCTGGCGCGGCAGATACTGGGGGCCAACAACCGGCGGGGAACCTTCGACAACCTGGACGACACCCTGGACGGGCTCGGCGAGATGCTCGGGGCTTCGTTCGAGCAGGTGGAGTTGGAGACGATCGGATCGATGGCGGTGTTCGCGGCCACGAATCCGCGCACACAGCCGCCGATCCAATGAGGCGCAGAGGATGATCAGGGAAGAAGGCAGCGTCATCATCCTCCGTCCCATCGACGAAGTGTTTGCCTAGATCGCACTGAAGCTCGGATGACCTCCTGAGGCCCCTGGTCGGGAAGTCGCCTCGCGAAGGCTGTCGTCGGCAGACAGCAAAAACCGATCGGAGCTCAGATCGGGCCTGAAGAGATGAGACGTGGTACCGCATACCGGATTCGAACCGGTGATCTCCGCCTTGAGAGGGCGGTGTCCTAGGCCTCTAGACGAATGCGGCACAGCACGTTCACCGGCGCAGCGATGAACGGGACCCGAGTATAGCAAGGGCCCCATCGGCCCTCAAACGCGCCGACCGGATGCAACGCCGATGCGGCTGCGGCTCGAAGCCCCGCCTAGCGCGCTCCCACGGGCGCCGCGCCGAGCTCAGCGAGGCGGGCCAGCATGGCGGGCCGTCGCTCCTCGAGCCAGCCGTGGACGCTCTGCGCGACCTGCGGCCACGTCCCGCTCCCCATCACCAGCCCGAAATGGGAGGCGGCCGGGACGAACTCGTAATCGGCACCCAGCAGGTCGGCGACGCGGCGTGCCTCGGCGGGATGGACCACGTCGTCGAGGCCGGCGCCGATCACCAGCGACGGCGCGTTGATCCGGCTCGCCGCGACCTCCACGCCTCGCATCCGCTCCCGTCGCGCGCTGCCTGACTCGGAGGCGCCGGCCAGGAGCTCCTGCATCTTCGACAGCTCGGCGTCCTCCATGTCCGGCATCCACTCGCGCAGCCGTGCCATCGGGGCGATCCAGCCCCACCAGCGAGCGTCGTACACGTCAGGCACGAGGCGCAGCTCGTGATCGTCGGGGCGGCGCGGCAGGGCTGCCGCGGGCGGGGATGGGGCCAGCAGGACCAGCCCGAGCACCGGGTGACGTTCGGCGTGCAGCATCGCCGCCAGCGACCCGATGCCCCAGCCGATGATCACCGGCGGCCGGCCGATGTGGCGCACCGCCACCCCCACGTCGTCGGCATAGTCGCGCATGGAGACCGATTCGAGATCAGCATTGTCGGACGTGAAATGGCCGCGCAGGTTGAGGGCGTGCGCCTCCCAGCCCCGCTCGGCAAGGTACGCCGCGAAGTCGGCCCACAGCCAGGAGCCGGTGAGGGCGCCGTGCACCAGCAGGATGGGTGGCTTGCGCGAGCGCCGCTCGGGCTGGGTCGTTTCGACGTGAATGCCCTCGGGCTCGACAAAGGCCTCGTCGCGCTTGATCGCCTGCACCATGCGGCTGCTACGCGTCCTCCTGCAACGTGGGTGGATGCTCCTCGACGCCGCCGAGCGGATGGAATGCCATCCCGGTCAGCAGCTTGGGATAGAAGTAGGTCGATTTCTGTGGCATGACGTCGCCCGCGTTGGCGACGGCGGACAGCTGGTCGAGGCGGGTGGGGCGAACGAGAACGGCGGCCCGCGCCTCGCCGGAACGTACCCTGGCCAGCGCGTCCGCCGGGCTCCTAGTGTAGGCGAGGTGCTCACCGGCGGCCACCTCCGCGGTCCCGATCCCGAGCCGATCCCCGAGCACCGCGGCATGCAACAGCGACAGGTCGAGCGCGCGCACCGCGGTCGACGTGCGCTCGCGCCGCATGCGGTCGGCGGCGGCATCGGGATCCGCGACCAGCAGCCAGCCCTCGTCGTCGGGCAGGACGAGCCCGAAGACCACGGTGTCGCCGTCGCGCCGCTCCTCCAGCGTCGCGGCCAGCTCCGCCGGCGGCACCGGCAATGCGCTGAAGATCGGGTCCTCATGCGCGAGCGCGCGCAGCGCGTCGGCATCGGCCTGGAGCAGCAGCCGGTGCGTGGCCCGAATCTCGAGCTCCTCGAGCTCGGCGTTTACGAGCACGACCATGATCCAATCGGCCTCGAGGGCGCCGGCAGGCGCATCGGTCCAGCGCGGGTCGGACCGGACCTCGGCCTGGTAGGCCAGCGCGGTCTCGTAGCGGTGATGCCCGTCGGCGATGAACAGTGTCTGCCGCGACAGGTAGTTCGCCATGCGCTCGTCGGGCTCGACCGCGGCCAGAGTGTGGAGCAGCCCGTCACCGTCACGCGCCCGCCACTCGTCGCTCCACGCCCGGCTCATGACGTGCCGGTAGCGCTCGCTGCGATCGAGGTAGGTGACGAGGATCGGCGACAGCTGGGTCCCGGTCGCGCGCAGCAGCCCCAGCCGGTCGGCCTTCGGCCCCGGCATCGTGTGCTCGTGCGGCCGCACGCCCGCGCCCCACGGCTCGAGCAGCAGGCGCGCCATGATCCCGTGCACCACGGGCTCGTCGGGGGCATCGGTCCGCGCGTGGCCGTAGTAGTAGAACCGCGGCTCCACCTCGCGCGCCAGGGT
>JAICQM010000007.1 GCA_025937875.1 Chloroflexota bacterium | reverse complement strand
GGCGAGGCGGCGATGGCCGAGACGCTGGCCGCCGCCGGCTGGCTGATCAGCTTCGCCCTGCCGGTCGCCTTCTCGTCGTCACGCGGTCCACGCGCCGCCGCCGCCGCCCTCCCGGATGGCGCGCTCCTGGTCGAGACCGATGCCCCGTATCTGGGTCCCGGGGCCGGCATCCGCAACGAGCCGACCACCACGCTACGGGTGGCAGCCGCGCTGGCTCGGCTGCGCGCTGGCACGCCGGAGGCCATCGCCACCCTCGTCGCGGTCAACCTCGAGCGAGCGCTCGGCGGCTGAGCCGACGACGGGTTCACGGCTTGGCACGCCGGTTGCATCATTCTCGGCGAGCCGTCCTCGAGCGGCATGCACAAGGAGGAGAGACCGCGTGGGACAGGTCAACGTCAACACGCCAGGTGGCAGTGATTCATCCGACGGATCCGGGTACGGGTTCATCGTCGGTATCCTGGTCGCGATCGTGGTGATCGCGCTCCTGGTGTACTTCTTCGTCCTCAACCCCGGCGGCGGTGGCAACAACACCACCAACAACGTGGTGCCCGACGCCAGCGGCTGGCTGCAGCGGCTGCTCATGTAGTCCCTCGAGGCACGACAATCCGATACGCCCCGGCCTTGCGGCCGGGGCGTTCTTCGTGCGTGAGGAGGTCGGTGCAAGAACGCCTTGACACCGCCGGAAGCGGGGCAGTACCATCGCTTGGCACTCTCATCGGTCGAGTGCCAGCCGGCCCGAGGTCGCATCGGCCAGGTCGCTGGAGCTCCCGATCGGGTGTCCATCATCGCATCAACGGCACAGTCTCGTTCAAGGAGGCACGCACCAACCCATGACCACGTCGGTCAGCGCCACCGCGACGCAGCTCAAGCCCCTCGGGGATCGCCTCGTCGTCAAGCCCACCCCCCGTGAGGAGATGACCAAGAGCGGCATCGTCCTGCCGGACACCGCCAAGGAGCGCCCGCAGGAGGGCTCCGTCATCGCCGTCGGGCCGGGTCGCACCCTCGACGACGGCACCCGCGAGGCGATGGAGGTCTCCGTGGGCCAGAAGATCCTCTTCCAGAAGTACGCCGGGACCGAGTTCAAGCTGGATGACGAGGAGCTCCTGATCCTCTCCCAGAAGGACATCCTGGCCGTCATCGAGTAGCCCACCCGGCTCACCGAACCAGTCATCAGCTCGGCCGCCGGGCCAACGGTCCATCAGGCGGCGCACCAAGGAGGAACACGACAAACCGTGCCGAAGCAGCTCCTGTTCAACGAGGAGGCGCGACGCGCCCTCAAGCGGGGCGTGGACAAGATGGCGGAAGCCGTCAAGGTCACGCTCGGCCCCCGCGGCCGCTACGCCGTCCTCGACAAGAAGTTTGGATCGCCGACGATCACCAACGACGGGGTCACCATCGCTCGCGACATCGAGATCGAGGACCCGTTCGAGAACATGGGCGCGCAGCTCCTCGAGGAGGTCGCCGCCAAGACCAACGACATCGCCGGTGACGGGACGACGACCAGCATCGTGCTCGCCCAGGCCATCATCACCGAGGGCCTCAAGAACGTCACGTCCGGCGCCAGCCCGATGGGCATTAAGCGCGGGATCGAGAAGGGCGTCGACGCCATCGTGGCCGAGATCAAGAACCTCTCGAAGCCGGTGGAGACCAAGGAGGACATCGCCCACATCGCGGCCATCAGCGCCCGCGACACCGAGATCGGCAACCTCATCGCGGAAGTGATGGAGAAGGTCGGCAAGGACGGCGTCGTCACCGTCGAGGAGAGCCAGGGGCTCAAGCTCGACAAGGAGTACGTGGAGGGCATGCAGCTCGACCGCGGCTACCTGAGCGCCTACTTCGTCACCTCGGCCGACGCCGGCAAGATGGAGGCGTCGCTCGACCAGCCATACGTGCTCGTCACCGACAAGAAGATCAGCGCCGTGGCGGATATCCTGCCCACGCTCGAGAAGGTCGTCGCAACCGGTCGCCCGCTCCTGATCATCGCCGAGGACGTCGACGGCGAGGCGCTGCCGACGCTGGTCGTGAACAAGATGCGGGGCACCATCAACGTGCTCGCCGTCAAGGCTCCCGGCTTCGGCGATCGCCGCAAGGCGATGCTGGAGGACATCGCGACCCTCACCGGGGCGCGGGTCATCAGCGAGGAGGTCGGCCGCAAGCTCGACAGCGTGCAGCTCGAGGACCTCGGCGAGGCGCGGCGCGTCACCGCCACCAAGGACGCCACCACGATCGTGGAGGGCAAGGGTTCCGAGGAGGCGATCAAGGCCCGTATCAGCCAGATCAAGCTCCAGATCGAGGACACCACCAGTGACTTCGATCGCGAGAAGCTCCAGGAGCGTCTCGCCAAGCTGTCCGGCGGGGTCGCCGTGCTGAAGGTCGGCGCGGCCACCGAGGTCGAGCTCAAGGAGAAGAAGCACCGCATCGAGGACGCGCTCAGCGCCGCCCGCGCCGGTGTCGAGGAGGGCATGGTCGCCGGAGGCGGCTCGGTGCTCATCCACGCCACCCCGGCCCTCGACAAGCTCGAGGTGCTCGGAGACGAGGCGATCGGCGTGGCCATCCTGCGCCGCGCGCTCGAGGAGCCGCTGCGCCAGATCGCGGTCAACGCCGGCCAGGAGGGCTCGGTGGTGGTCGAGGCGGTTCGCAAGCTCCCCGCCGGCAGCGGCTACGACGCTGCCAAGGGCGAGTACGGCGACCTGTTCGCGACCGGGATCATCGACCCGGCCAAGGTCACCCGCTCGGCGCTCGAGAACGCCAGCTCGGTGGCGAGCCTGCTGCTCACCACGGAGACCATCGTGACCGATATCCCCGAGAAGGAGAAGGCGCCGATGCCCGGCATGGGCGGCGGCATGGGCGACTACTAGCCCACCGACCTCCACGGACCGATACGCGGGCCCCGGCTTCGGCCGGGGCCCGCGTTCGCTTCCGGAATCTCGCGCCAGTTTGTCCATTGGGCGCCATCCGAAGCGTCGTAGGATCGAGGCGGCGCGAGCGACGTGCCGCACGCACCGTGAGGTTTCGCACATGCGCTACGTCATGTTCACCTATCCCGATCCCGAGCTCGTGGCCACCTACGAGCAGCTGCCGGCGGAGGAGATCAAGGCCGACGTCGCCCGGCACATGGCATGGTTCGAGAAGCATCGCGCCCACATCGACGGTGGCGAGGAGCTTGGGTACCCGCAGGCGGCGCGGAGCCTCCGCCGGCAGGGCGGCCGAGTGGTCGTGAGCGACGGCCCGTTCGTCGAGACCAAGGAGATGCTCGGCGGTTTCATCGTGCTGGAGGTGGCCGACGCCGCCGAGGCGGAGCGCATCGCGTCGGAGTGGCCCTCCCTGGAGCGCGAGGGTGGCGGCGTGACCCTGCAGCCGGTGTATGTGCGGGGGCCCGAAACGCCCTAGCGTCCGGCCAGGGCCTCCACCAGTGGCGCCATCGTCTGAACGTGCCGTGCCGACCAGATGTAGTAGCTGATCCCCAGGCGCTCGCGGCGCCGCAGGAGCGCCTCGCGCAGGTGGGCGACGGACCCGTACAACACGTACGGGGACCCGCCGACCAGGCCGGATCCCGCCTCCTTGAGCAGCGCTACCGCTGAGCGCCCCAGGCCACGCTCGCCCCCGGCCAGCGCCGCGTCGACGACGAGGACGTTGAGCTCCAGTGCCTCGAAGCGGCTGCCGGCCGCGCGCCGCAGGATCTCGACCTTGCGCGCCGTTGCGGCCTCGGTGCCCTGCTGGAGCATCGGCCGCCCGTGGCGGTCGAACTGGGCGAGGAGCCCCACGATCTGCGCCTCGCGGGCCGCCAGGCGCAGCACCCGGGGACCGCCGCCGCCGACCATGATCGGTGGTGTTCGCGCGGGCGGCGGTGCCAGCCGCGCGCCGGCGAGCGGGTAGTACGGCCCGGCATGGGTGACGGCCTCGCCCGCCAGCAGCCGGCGCGTGATGGCCAGCGTCTCCTCGAGGCGGTCGACCCGAATCCCAGGCCGGTCGTACGGCATCCCGAGCTGACGATAATCGGACCGCATCCAGCCGGCACCCAGGCCGAGCTCGAATCGGCCGCCGGACAGGAATTGCAGCGTGGCAGCCTCGCGTGCCATGAGCAGCGGGTGGCGATAGTCGTTGGCCAGCACGAAGGTCCCCAGGTGCAGGCTCGTCGTGGCCGCGGCGGCGGCGGCGAGGGCGGGCATCGGCGACAGCTGATCGGTCAGGTGGTCCGGCATCACCAGCGTCGCGTAGCCCAGCGCCTCCGTCCGGCGCGCCAACGCGGCCCACTCCGCGGCATCAGGGGCCACCGATGCGGTGATGCCGAAGCGGAAGTCGTGCATGGCGTCACCGTACCCTGACGAATCGCCACGAATGGCCGCGCGCGGTACCTCCGACCGCTCTACACTCGCGCGGTCCGGTTGGCACACGGGTAGAGGGAGCGACGATGCGACACGGCACTGGCGGGCGGGTCATGGTGGCCCTGATCCTGGTCCTGGGGCTCATGATCGGCACCACCGGAGGAGCAGCCGCCGCCGCGCCGGCGATGGGGGCAACCGTCATCGCCAGCGGCCTGTCGATCCCGTGGGACGTCGACTTTCTGCCCGACGGGCGGATGCTGGTCACGGAGCGTGTCGGGCGGGTGCGGGTCTACAGCACCCCGGCCGCGGGCGCGTCGCTGGTCCAGACCGTCGGCATTCCCGGCGTGCGGGCCGAGGGCGAGGCCGGCCTGATGGGGATCGCCGTCGACATCGACTTCGCCACCAACCGGTTCGTCTACCTGTGCGCGTCGCGCCAGTACACCGGCAGTGGCGGCTGGATGAACCAGGTGCTGCGCTACACGATCAACTCGAGCAACGTCTGGGTCAACCCGACGGTGCTCCTGACCGGCATGGCCGCCGCCAGGATCCACAACGGCTGCGCGCTGGAGATGGACCGCTTCGGCAAGCTCTGGATCTCGATGGGTGACGGCGCGGTGAGCGCCCGCGCCCAGAACCGCAACAGCCTCAACGGCAAGATCCTGCGCCTCAATCGCAACGGCTCGGTCCCATCGGACAACCCGGTCATCAACGGCACCCGCAACGCGGTCTACAGCTGGGGCCACCGTAACGTGCAGGGGATCGCAATTCGTCCCGGCACCGACCAGGTGTACGTCACCGAGCACGGTCCGGAGCCGGCCCACGGGGACGACGAGATCAATCTGCTGGTTCCCGGCGGGAACTATGGCTGGCCGTGCTACACCGGCAATGGACGGCCGTACCAGCTCATCGCCGGCTGCCAGGCGGCCGGCGCCTACCGCGCGCCGCTGTGGGCGTCCGGGGTTCCGACCCTGGCGACGTCCGGCGGCGCCTTCGTCACCGGACCGCAGTGGGCCGATTTCGAGGGGCAGCTGTTCGTGTCGACCCTCAAGGAGAGCGATGTCCGGCGCTTCTCGATCAATGCGGCCGGGACTGCGCTCGGTGGTCCGGCCACCCACTTCAACAACACCTGGGGTCGGCTGCGGGCGATGGTCTACGGCCCCGGCGGCCAGCTGTACGTCACCACCTCGAACGGGTCGAACGACCGGGTCATCCGGATCCGTGCCGCAGCTGCCGGAACCGTGCGCGCCGCCGGATCCGATCGGTACGCGACGGCCGCCAACCTGAGCAAGGCATACTTCCCGTCCGGCGCCTCGGCCGTGTTCGTGGCCACCGGTACCAACTTCCCCGATGCGCTGGCGGGGAGCGCGGCGGCCGGCATGCTCAAGGTTCCGGTGCTGCTCGTGCGCTCTACGGACATCCCCGGCTCGACGGCGGCCGAGCTCGACCGGCTCAACCCGCAGAACATCTTCGTCCTCGGGGGACCGGGCGTGATCTCGGAGTCCCTGCGCACCCAGCTGGGCGCCTATGCCGGCAGCGGGGTCGCGACCCGTGTCTCCGGCGTGGATCGCTACGCCACGGCGGCGGCGGTCAGCAGCATTTGGTACGACCCCGGCGTCCCGGCGGCCTTCGTTGCGACCGGGACCGGGTTCGCGGATGCGCTGGCCGGCTCGTCGGCGGCCGCCGTCCTGAAGGCACCGCTGCTGCTGGTGCGCCCGGGTGCCATCCCGGATGCGACGGCGGCGGAGCTGCAGCGCCTCGCCCCGCAGCGGATCTACGTCCTGGGCGGGACGGGCGTGGTCGGTGCCGGCGTCGCAGCCGCGCTCGACGGTTACACGACCGGGCCGGTGACGCGCCTGGCTGGGCCTGACCGCTACGCCACGGCGGCAGCGATCTCGCGCCAGTTCTGGCAGCACAAGGCACGCGTCTTCGTCGCCAACGGCACCGGCTTTGCCGATGCCCTCGCCGGCGGCGCGGTGGCGGGGCGCGACAACGCACCGATGCTGCTGGTCCCGGCCGGCTTCGTGCCCACCAGCACGGGCCAGGAGATCCTGCGCAAGCATCCCTTCCGCCTCCAGCTCCTCGGGGGGGCAGGGGCGATCAGCGGAGCGGCGGAGGCGCGGCTGAGGGCGTTGATCGGGGCTCCCTGAGGTCCGAAGCGCATTGGGAGGGCGTCGGCCGGGGCGGGTAGAATCGATCCCACCGATGCCCTCCGCTCCCGCACCGGACGTGCCCGCGCGCGCGCCCCGGCCCGCCCTCGACCCAAAGGCGATCCTCGCCCGGCTCAACGAGCCGCAGCGCGACGCGGTGTCGCACCTCACCGGGCCGCTGCTCATCCTGGCCGGGGCGGGGAGCGGCAAGACCCGGGTGCTCGCGCATCGCGTCGCGTACCTGGTGGCCACCAGCTACAAGCCGTGGCAGATCGTGGCGGTGACGTTCACCAACAAGGCGGCCAACGAGATGCGCGAGCGGATCGCCGCGCTCATCGGGGAGGACGCGGCGCGCGAGGCCACGATCGGGACGTTCCATGCGATCTGCGCCCGCCTGCTCCGCCGCGAGGGGACCGCGGTCGGGCTCGCGCGCGACTTCACGATCTACGACCGTGCCGACCAGGTGGCGGTGGTGAAGGCCGCCATCCGCCGCCTGGACCTCGACGAAAAGCGGTTCAGCCCGAACGGGATGCTGGCCTTCATCGGCCAGCGCAAGGACGAGCTGGCCGACCCATCGGTCGCGCGCAAGCAGGCCGCCAACTTCTACGAGGAGACCGCGGCATCGGTCTACGAGGCCTACCAGAAGCAGCTGGCCGATGACGGAGCGGTCGACTTCGACGACCTGCTGATGCGCGCTGTGGACCTGTTCGAGCAGCATCCCGACGTGCTGGCCCGCTACCAGGCGCGCTGGCAGCAGATCATGGTCGACGAGTACCAGGACACCAACCGCGCCCAGTACCTGCTCTGCCGGCACCTGGCCGCCAAGCACCACAACCTGGCCGTGGTCGGCGACGACGACCAGAGCATCTACTCCTGGCGCGGCGCCGACATGCGCAACATCCTCGACTTCGAGAACGACTACCCCGATGCCAAGGTCGTCAAGCTGGAGCAGAACTACCGCTCCACGCAGACGATCCTCGATGCCGCCCACGCTGTGGTCAGCCGCAACGCGGGCCGCAAGGACAAGAAGCTGTGGACCGATCGCGGGACCGGCGCCGCGATCACCGTCTTCGATGCCTACAACGAGTACGAGGAGGCCGAGTTCGTCGCGCGCCAGGTCGAGAAGCTCGTCGGCGGCGCCGGCCGCGCGACGATGACGCAGGTCCTCACCAGCCGCGCCGACGACGTCGACGGGGCGCGGCGCTACGGCGAGGTCGCGGTCGCCTACCGCATCAACGCCCAGTCGCGCGTCCTGGAGGAAGCGTTCATGCGGTTCGGGATCCCGTACCAGCTCGTGGGCGGGACACGCTTCTACGAGCGGCGCGAGGTGAAGGACGCTCTCGGCTACGTCCGGCTGGCGCGCAACCCAACTGACCGCGTGGCGCTGGAGCGCATCATCAACGTCCCGGCGCGCGGCGTCGGCAGCAAGACGATCGAGGAGCTGCGGGCGTGGGCGGACGGCCGCGGCGTGGCGCTCTGGACCGCCGTCGAGGAGGCGGGCCAGAACCCGAATCTGGCGCCGCGCGCTCGCGCCTCGCTGGCCGCCTTCGCGGACGTCATGCGACCTTTGATGGCCGCCGCCCAGACGGAGCCGCCGGGCAGGGTCTTCGACCTCGCCACCGAGGTGTCGGGCCTGCGCGAGTCGCTGCAGGACGGGACCGATGAGGGTGAGGAACGCTGGACCAACGTCCTCGAGCTGCGCAACCATGCCGCCGAGTACGACGAGATCGCACCGCCCGAGGGACTGGCGCGCTTCCTGGAGGAGGTCGCACTGGTCAGTGACCAGGACACGCTCGAGGACCGGCCGGACCGGGTCACGCTCATCACGCTGCACGCCGCCAAGGGCCTCGAGTTCCCGATCGTCTTCATGGTCGGTATGGAGGAGGGGATGCTGCCCCACCAGCGTGCCCTCGAGGACGACCGCGAGCTCGAGGAGGAGCGACGCCTGGCGTACGTGGGCATGACCCGCGCCAAGGACCTGCTGTACCTCGTCCACGCCCATCACCGCTCGACGTTCGGGGTCGGTGCGCCCGCCGAGCCGTCGCGCTTCCTGTCCGAGCTCCCCGAGGAGCTCCTCAAGGCGGAGCGGACCGGCACGCCGTACCGCCGTGGCGGGCGCGGACCGACCGACCGCTGGGGGCTGCGCGGGACCGACGCCGAGGGCTGGCTGCCCGGCGGCTATCGCTCGCCGACGCGGCGCGTCCAGGAACCGCTGCGCCCCGTCAACCTGCCCGACATGAGCGCCCCGCCGGTCGGCTCGCGCCTCGATGCGGCCCGCGAGCGGGTGGTGTCGGCCTCGTACGAGGCCGGGCCGCCACCGGACCTGGGGAGCGGCACGTTCCTCAGCCGCGCGACGCCGGCCGAAGAAGGGGCCGCCGGCCCGCGCTGGCAGACCGGGGATCGCGTCCGGCATCGCCGCTACGGCATCGGTCTGGTGGTGGCCAGTGAGATCGTCAAAGGCGATGAGGAGGTGACGGTGGACTTCGAGGAGCACGGGCGGAAGTTCCTCATCGCCGCCTACGCCGGCCTGGAGCGCGCCTCGTGAACGGCGAGGTGCCCATGGCCACCACCGCCGCCATCCTGGCCGAGCTGCGCGCCGCGCGCGACGGATTTCTCGCCGCGCTGGATGACGTCGACCCGGCACTCCTCAGCGTGCCGGGCCTGGTGGGGGACTGGAGCGCCCGCGAGCTCATCGCGCATCTGGGCTACTGGAGCGGCCACGCGGCCGAGGCCCTGCATCGTGCCGAGCTCGGCACACTGCACGAGTTCGGCAGCGACGACCCCGCCTTCGACGTCGACGAGGTGAACGAGACGGTGGCCAGGGTCGCGCGCGAGTCCGATCTCGCCACCGTCCGACTGCGCGAGGAGGCGGCCTACGGCGCCCTCGTCGAGCGCCTGGCGGCGGCCGACGATGCGTGGCTGCTGGACACGACCGGCTACCGCGACACGCTGGAGCAGGTACTGCGCGAGGATGGGCCGGATCACTATCGGGAGCACACCTTCGACCTGCGATCGTGGTTCGCGGGCGAGCCGGAGCCCGACGAGGACGATGACGACGACTGACCCGGCCGCGCGGGCCACCGAGCTGCGCGCGATCCTGGACGAGGCGAACCATCGCTACCACGTGCTGGACGCGCCGACCATGGAGGACGTCGAGTACGACCGCCTCCTGCGCGAGCTGTACGACATCGAGGCCGCCAACCCGGAGCTGGTGACGTCCGACTCGCCGACGCAGCGCGTGGGCGGGCCACCGTCGACACTCTTCGCATCGGTCCGCCACGACGTCCCGATGCTCAGCCTCGGCAACGTGTTCGGCGCCGACGAGCTGCGCGAATTCGACGCGCGCGTGCGCCGTGGCCTGGGCCGCGGGCCGGACGATCCACCGGTCGACTACGTCTGCGAGCTCAAGATCGACGGGCTCGCCATCTCGCTGCGCTACGAGGGGCGAACGTTCGTGCGCGGCGCGACACGCGGCGACGGCACGACGGGCGAGGACGTGACGGCCAATCTGCGCACCGTCAAAGCCATCCCGCTCCGCCTGCTGGCCGATCCGCCCGGCGACGTCCTCGAGGTGCGCGGCGAGGTGTTCATGCCGCGCGGCGCGTTCGCGGCGCTCAACGAGCAGCTCGAGCGGGACGGTAAGCCGCTCTACGCCAACGCGCGCAACACGACCGCGGGGACCGTGCGCCAGAAGGATCCTGCGGTCACGGCGAGCCGCAACCTGTCGATCTGGGCCTATCAGCTCGTGGGCGCCCACGGCCTGGAGAGCCACGCCGAGTCACTGGAGCTGCTGCGCACGCTCGGCTTCCCGGTCAACCCCAACGTGCGCCGCGTGGCCGGCATCGACGAGGTGATCGCCTACGTCGACGCCTGGGCCGATGCGCGGCGCGAGCTCGATTACGAGACCGATGGGATCGTCGTCAAGGTCGACTCGCTGGCCGAGCAGGCCACACTCGGGTTCGTGTCGCGCGCACCGCGCTGGGCGACCGCCTACAAGTTCCCGGCGCAGCAGGTGACGACCAGGCTGGAGGAGATCGAGGTCTACGTCGGTCGCACCGGGGCAATGACGCCGGTCGCGCACGTGACCCCGGTGTTGGTCGGCGGCACCACCGTTCGCAACGCCACGCTCCACAACATCGACGAGATCCGGCGCAAGGACCTGCGGGTCGGCGACACGGTGGTCCTCCAGCGGGCCGGTGACGTGATTCCCGAAGTCGTGAGCGCGGTCGTCGACGCGCGCGACGGATCGGAGACGGTGTGGGAGATGCCGTCGACGTGCCCCGTGTGCGGGACCGAGGCCCTCCGCGAGGAGGGCGAGGTGGTGACGCGCTGCCCGAATCCCTTCTGCCCCGCGCAACGGATCGGCGGGCTGCTGCACTTCGCCGGCCGCGGCGGCGTCGACATCGATGGCCTGGGGTACAAGATCATGCTCCAGCTCGCCGAGCGCGAGCTGGTGAAGGAGCCCGCAGACATCTTCCGCCTCGACGTCGAGACGCTCGAGGGGCTGGAGCGCCTCGGTCGCAAGTCGGCCGAGAACCTGGCGGCCGCGATCGGGGCTGCGCGGCGGCGGCCGCTGGCCCGGATCATCAACGCGCTCGGCATCCGCCACGTCGGGGAGCAGACCGCAGTGGACCTGGCCACCTGGCTCGCTCGCGAGACGCCGCGGGGCGACGACGAGTCGGAGGCGGCCTGGACGCAGCGGGCCGTGACCCGCCTGCGCGACGCGCCGGCCGACGAGCTGACCGAGGTGTTCGGGATCGGACGGGTGGTTGCCGAGGCCATCGCCCGCTTCTTCGACGACGAGCACACGCGCCACGCGCTCGACCGGCTGGTGGCGGCGGGCATGGTGGCGGAGGCACCGGCGCCCGGCGCGCCGGTCGAGCCGGTGGAGGGGCCGCTGAGCGGCAAGACGCTGGTGGTGACGGGCACGCTGCCCGGCTTCAGCCGCGAGGAGGCGGAGGCGGCGATCCGCGCCGCCGGCGGCCACCCGGCGGGATCGGTCAGCGCGAAGACGGACTACCTGGTGGCGGGCGAGAAGGCGGGCAGCAAGCTGGCCAGGGCCGAGTCGCTGGGGGTGCCCGTGCTCGACGAGGCGGGCCTGAGGGCGATCCTGGACGGCGCTACGCCGGAATGACGGGGTCGCCGACGGCGATCCGGCCCGGAGTCACTACCTCGGCGTAGACGCCCAGGCACACCTCGCGCGACCGGCCCAGCGCCTTGAGCAGGGGCGTGGTGCCCGCGACGCCGTCCTGGGCCAGGTCGACCGTGCGGCAGCGCTGAATGCGCTGCGTGATCCGCAGCTCCACTGCGCCGACCTGCACCAGGCGGCCCAGCCAGGCCTCCTCCACGAACGGCTCGCTGGTCTCGACGACGACGTTGGGCCGGATCCGTCGCCGATCGGCGTCGACGTCCAGATTGGCCTCGCACCAGGCCAGGGATGCGGTGCCGATGAGCGATACCGCGCCGTCGTCGAAGTGGGGGACATCCGTCTCGGCGGCCACCGTGATCGGGACTCCCATCGCCGTGGACAGCTCGGTGTCCAGCGCCGGATCGCCGGCCATCCATGTTGCGCGGCCGCGCCGCACGACGACACCGTCATCGGTCGTGGCGGCGGCGTATGCGAAGACCGGGTCGCGGCGCCGGAAGCGGACCGTGTCCTTTCCCGCGGCGAAGCGACGTTCGGGATCCTCGACGGCGTACCAGCGATCGCCGACCACACCTCGCTCGTCGACTTCCACGGTGGCGAGCGACTCGCCGCCCATCGACTTGACCGGGTAGCGCCGCAGCTCGCGGACGCGAGCCGCGGCCAGGGGTGCCTCGTCCATCGGCGCATCGTAGGCCACCAGCAGGTCGCCCGCCGATCAGCGGTGCCCGCCGGCCATCCGCGTCGCGTCGGGACGGTGGCGCAGGCGCCACATGGCCCAGATGCCGACGGCCGGGCCGAGGGCCAGCAGGGCGAAGGCGACCCGCCACCCCGTGGCATCGCCCGGATCGAGGAGGCTGACGCCCCAGATCGTGATCGCGGTCAGCAGGAAGCCCGCCGCGGTCTGCACCGTCAGCGCGGATCCCGCGGTGCCGGGCGGAGCCAGCTCGCTGATGGCGGTCGAGAACTGGGCCGAATCGGCGACGACGGTGATGCCCCATACCAGCGCAACCGCGATCAGCAGCACCGGCCACGCCCCGAACAGGAGGGCGGTCAGGATGGCCGACGTGCCGGACAGGCCGAGGGCGGCCATGGTCAGCGTCGTGCGCCCCAGGCGATCGGCCAGCGCGCCGGCCAGGATGCAGCCCAGCCCGCCGGAAGCGACGACGGCGAACGCGGCGAGGCTTGCGGTGCCCGCATCGGTCGCACCGGTCAGGGCCAGCGAGGCGGCCAGGAACACCGGGATCCAGCTCCACATCGCGTACAGCTCCCACATGTGGCCCAGGTAGCCGAGGGTCGCCAGCCTGACCGATGGCTCGCGCAGGGCGGCGACCGCGACCGTCGGACTGAAGCGCAGCGCGGGAACGGCGAAGGGCCCGTCGGCGACGGCCAGGGCCGCGATCACGGCGCCGATCGCGGCGCCGCCGCTGGCGGCGAGCACGACGCTCTGCCATTCGACGCCCACCAGCCCACCGCCGGCGCGCAGCAGGTGGGGGAGCGCGGAGCCGATGGTGATCGCGCCGGTCAGCGTGCCGACCGCCAGGCCGCGCTCCCGACGAAACCACCCGGCGAGGACCTTCATCGCCACCGGGTAGACGGCCGCGATCCCGGCGCCGGTAAGGAAGCGGAACGGCATGGCGGTGGCGAGGTCGGTGGCGAACAGCGCGAACCCGGCGTTGGCCAGGGTGGCGACGACGGCACCGGCGGCCACCAGCCAGCGCGCGGGGACGACGTCCGGGACGCCAACCGCCGCCAGGCCCAGTGCCCCGGCCGCGAACCCGAGCTGCACCGAGATCGTGAGCGCCGCGACCCCGACGGCATCGATGCCCCAGGCGGCCACCAGCGACGGGGCCACGGCGGTGCCGCTGAACCACGTGCCCAGGACGAGCAGGCCGGCGACCGACATGAGCGCCAGCTGCCGCCAGCGACCGGCGGGCTCCGCCTCGGGCGTCCGGGGTGACGCCATGGCTCAGTCGCCCTCCGCCAGGAATGCCTCGACGAGTGCGTCGTAGTTACGGAACGACGAGCGGACGGTGTGCCCGCACAGCGGGTCGAGCTCGAAGCGCGCGCCGCGGATGCCGTCGCCGACCTGCCGCGTGCGCTCGGCCGGCACGACCTGGTCACCGCCGCCGGCGAGCACGAGGACCGGGACGTCGATCTCGCCGAGCCGGTCGGTGACGAACGACGAGGGATCGAGCGTCGTGCGCAGCTCGCCGATGAAGCGCTCCGGGGTGGCCGGTCGCGGCTGGAACTTCGCCGCCGTCTCGAAGGCCTCCGCGCCGCCGGCCGCCCCGGCCGGCTTCATGACCTGCGCCATGCGGGCGAAGAATTCCGCCCAGCGTCCCGCCTCCGCCATCGCGATCCACGCGCCGAGCCGCTCAGCCATGGGTGAGGCTGCCGGCGTTTCGGAGGCGACCGCCGACAGCACCAGGCGCTCGACGAGGTCGGGGTGATCCACCGTCAGCCAGAGGCCGATGCGGCCGCCGCCCGACTCGGCCTCGATGGCGACCGGTCCGATCTCCTCCGCGCGCAGGACCGATGCGACCGCGTCGGCGCTCACGCGGGGATGGAGGAGCCGATCGGCGTCGGCCGGATCGTCAGGGATCGGGCGGCCCACGACGTGCACCGTGCGAGCCGCGGTGCGTGCCTCCCACCGGCGCTGCAGCACGTTCTCGGTGCCGGCCAGCGGCCGCAGCCCGGTCTCCACCCCGCCGAGCACCAGCAGCGGCGTCCCTGGGCCGCCGGGAAGCGACGCTATCTCGATCCGCCCGCCCCGAATCGGGATCGCACGCGTGCTCATGGGCAGCACGCTACCATCGGTCGATGATCAGCCGCGAGACCGTCGAGCACGTAGCCGCCCTGGCCCGCCTGGGCCTGACCGAGGCGGAGATCGACCTCATGCAGACCCAGCTCTCGCACATCCTCGAGACGATCGAGCGGCTGCGGGACGTGGACACGTCCAGCGTCGATCCCACGGCCAGCGTCATCGCCCTCGAGAACGTGCTGCGCGACGACGTGCCGCGGGCGCCGATCTCGCGCCGGGCCGCACTCGCCAACGCACCGCTGCGCGAGGGCGACCACCTCCGTGTGCCCACCATCCTCGAAGAGGGGCGTTGATGGAGCTCGCCGATCGGACGATCTCGGAGGTCGGCTCGCTCCTCCGCTCGCGCACCGTCACCAGCCGGGAGCTGACCGAGGCCTGCCTGGCGCGCATCGAGCGTGACGGCACGCGCCTGAACACGTTCCTCGCCTCCGATGCCGCGGCGGCACTGGCGGCGGCCGAGGCGGCCGACGCGGCGCTCGCCGACGGCGACGAGCGGCCGCTGCTCGGCATCCCGTACGCCCTCAAGGACATCTTCGTCACGCGCGCCCTCGACGACGCGGGCGATGACCTGCCGGGCGGCCTGCCGACCACGGCCGGGTCGCGGATCCTGGCCGGCTACCGCTCCCCGTATGCATCGGATGCCCAGGAGCGGCTCGACGCGGCCGGGGGGATCCTGCTGGGCAAGACCAACTGCGACGAGTTCGCGATGGGCTCCAGCAACGAGAACAGCGCCTACGGCGCGGTGCGCAACCCGTGGGACGAGGCGACCGTCCCTGGCGGCAGCAGCGGAGGGTCGTCGGCCGCGGTTGCGGCGGGCCAGGCCTTCTTCGCGACCGGCACCGATACCGGCGGCAGCATCCGCCAGCCGGCGAGCCTGAGCGGCGTCGTCGGCATGAAGCCGACGTATGGCCGGGTGAGCCGCTACGGGATGGTGGCGTTCGCCTCGAGCCTTGACCAGTGCGGGCCCTTCACGCGGAGCGTTCGTGACTGCGCCCTCGTGCTCGGCGCGTTGGCCGGTCACGATCCGCGGGACGCCACCAGCGTCGACGTCCCGGTGCCCGATTACGCCGCAGCGCTGACCGGCAGCGTGCGCGGGCTGCGGCTGGGCGTTCCGCGCGAGTATTTCGTGGCCGGCATGGAGCCCGGCGTCGAGGCCGCGGTGCGCACGGCCATCGACGTGCTGCGCGACGCGGGAGCCGAGATCGTCGACGTCAGCCTGCCATCGACCGATCACGGCCTGGCCACGTACTACATCATCGCGCCCGCCGAGGCGTCGGCGAATCTCGCCCGCTTCGACGGCGTCCGCTACGGTTACAGCGCCGGCGACGATGACCTGCTGACCAACTACCTCCGCTCCCGCGGTGACGGCTTCGGGGCGGAGGTCAAGCGCCGCATCATGCTCGGCACATACGCCCTTTCGGCCGGATACTACGACGCCTACTACGTGAAGGCACAGCAGGTCCGCACCCTCATCAAGGACGAGTTCGACCGGGTATTGAAAGATGTCGACGCCCTCCTGGCGCCGACGTCGCCGAGCGTCGCGTTTCCCATCGGCGCCAAGACCGACGATCCATTGCTCATGTACCTCAACGACGCCTGCACCTTGCCGGTCAACATCGCCGGGCTGCCGGGCATTTCGGTCCCGTGCGGGCTGTCCCATGGCAAGCCGGTGGGCCTCCAGGTCATCGGCCGTGCCTTCGACGAGTCGATGGTCCTGCGTGTGGCCGATGCCTACGAGCGCGCGGCCGGCTTCGCCGACCTGCGGTCGCCGCTTTCACATGCCTGATTGCCTCTTCTGCGAGATCGTGGCCGGACGCGTACCGTCGGTGATCGTGGGCGAGACGGAGGCAACGTTGTCGTTCATGGATATCAACCCGGTCAATCCGGGTCACGTGCTGACCGTTCCGAAGCGTCACAGCACGGACATGTGGGAGATGGATGCCGAGGCGTTCGCCGAGCTGGCAGCGGCGGCCCATGAGGTGGCGCGCCGCGTTCGGCGGGTGCTCCGTCCCGAGGGCGTGAACATGTTCATGGCCAACGGCGCGGCAGCCGGGCAGACCGTCTTCCACGCGCACGTGCACACGATTCCGCGCTGGCCCGGCGACGGTTGGATCGACCCGTCGTGGGTCGCCGCGCCTGGCGATCCGGACGAGATCGCCGCCATCGGTGAGCGGCTGCGAGCGCCTCGGTGATCGTCCCGCGTGTCGTCAATGTGACAGGTGGGCGGTCGAGCGCGGGCTAGGCACGGCCACGCGCAGCGGAGACGATCTTCAGGAGTGAAGCCGACCCGACCGGGTTGGTTCCAAGATGGAGGTCGGCACCATGGCCGAAACAGCCGAGGGTATCTCCCTCACCATCGGCGACCTGCGACAGGTCATCCCGATGGCGTTCCCCGACCCCAAGGTCGAGGAGCGCTTCCGTACCCGCCTCAAGAGCGCCGACGAGGGGTCGGTCCGGGTACGCATCACGTCCCCCGACGAGGGCGACGTCGAGGGTCACGCGTTCAGCGCGACGCTCAAGTCGGTCTGGATCAAGGTTCAGCTCGACGAGGACGACACCGAGGGGCACGCGATCAGTGTCCACTTCCCGACCACCGAGGATGCGGACAAGTTCCGCAAGCGGCTGATGGCCGCCGGCCTCCTGGCCGGGGCGGTCGTCATGGGATCGGTCGGCGCCATCGCCGTGTCGAACCTGCCGACCGACGTGACCGCGCCGGGCCGAACCGCCGTCTTTGAGCGCCCGGCCGGGGCCGGGTTCACGGAAGGCGTGGATGCGGCGGGGGCGGCCGCCATCGGCGCTGCCGCAACGAGCGGGATCGACGCCGCGACCGGCAAGCCGGCGCGGAGCGGATTCCTGGAGAGCGCGGATGCCGCCGGCATCGGTGCCGCAGCAGCCCAGGCAAGCGGCATGGACACCGCCACGGGCAAGCCGGCGCGCAGCGGCTTCCTGGAGGGAACCGATGCCGGCGCCGCGGGGCTCGGTGGCGCGACCACGGAGCGTCCGGCCGGAAGCGGCCCGCTGGAGGGCGTCGACCGCTAGGTCAGTTCTCAGTCCCGAGTCGAAGATGGCCGGTCTCCGAGCGACCGGCCATCTTCCTGCCCTTGACGACCCGCCGGGCTCACGACAAGGTACTTGGCATGCAGATCGGTCAGCTGGCACGCGATCTCGGCGTGAGCGCCGACACGCTCCGTTTCTACGAACGCAGCGGGGTGCTGCCGCGTCCTGAGCGGCGGGAGAACGGCTATCGCGACTACGGCCCCCGGACGTCGAGCGGCTGCGGCTGCTCATCGAGCTGCGTCGCCTCGACATTCCCATCCCCGACGCGGCAAGGATCGCCGGCTGGTGCCAGACCGGCCACTGCGTGCAGACGACCGCCGAACTGCCACGCCTGCTCGCGGAGCGGCGTTCCGTGATCAGGGGCCGGATCGCCAGCCTCCAGCGTCTCGATCAGCGCCTCGAGCGGCTGGAGCGCCATGTGTCCCTCGCCGAGCTGCCGCTGGTCGGGCAGTCAGCGCCGTGCTGCGCGGCCGCGGCGATGCTCGACGCGCACTAGCCGCCCGGCTGCTCCGGCACCTCCGACAACTCGAGGAGGTTGCCCTCGCTGTCCTTGAACCACGCCGCCTTCCCGCCGGGCGTGATCATCAGCCCGCGATCGGTCCGTCCCATGTCGCCGAAGTCGTACTCCTCGAACGTGATGCCGCGCCCGCGGAGCTCATCCATGACGGTTTCGATGCTGGTGACGGTCCATCCGGCAGCGGTGTTCTGTGCCGTGCCGGCGCTGGGTGTCGGGTACAGGTAGAACCAGCCACCGCCCGTCTGATACCAGGCGCCGCCCATCTCGATGCTGTCGGGGACGAGGCCGAGCTTGTCCTCGTACCACGCACGGGCACGATCGAGGTCTGCTGCCGGTAGCCGAGGGGTGAGGGGGTAGTCCTTGAGCATGGGAGTGGTCCTCCGAAATTCAGATGCCTCCGATGCTGGAGCATGGAGCCGCTCCAAGGTCAATACCCATCCGGGCGCGTGTCGCGGGCTAGACTGCGGGCATGGCCGACATCAGCCACGTCCGCATCGCCGTCCCGGAGCAGAGCGAGCTCAACCGCATCCTGCGCGAGGGTGGTGCCCAGAGCTTCCCGCAATGGCTGTACGCCGAGCCGGGCGACGAGGCGCGCCTGCTGTGGTGGGGCGTGCGGGGTGCAGCGACCCAGCTGCTGGCCGTGCCCGACGACCCGGCCAGGCGCGCGCTGTTTCCGCGCGCCATCGACGACTGGGGCGAGGCCCCGCGCGCCGTGGTGCTGGCCACGGTCGACGCGGATCGTGCGGTGGACGACCTGGCGCCGGCGCTCGGCACGACATGGACCGATGCCGGCACCGACGAGCTGCTCGGTGCCCGCTGCCGGCGCATGACGCTGGGACGCAGCCATCTCGTGCTGGCCGAGCCCTCGACCGAGGGGTACGTGGCCGCCTGCCTGGGCCGTTTCGGCGAGGGACCGATCGCGGTCGCGCTGGATGGGACCACCACCGCGGGGCGGTCCGTGCCGCGCTCGCCGGTGAGCGACGGACCGGCGACGTACGTCCGGATCGGCCCCGGCACGGCGCCGACGCTCGTCTTCCTGCCGGCCCGGGGATGACCGACCACGAGCTGCGTCGGTCCGTCGAGGCGTGGCGGGCGCAGCGCCACGCTGCCCTGCGCCGGCCGATGAGCTGGCTGAGCCTCGTTGGCCTCGACTGGCTGCACGACGGCACGAACGTGATCGGAAGCGGCCCGGAAGCGGCCGTCCGTCTCGCCCGCGGGCCGGCACTGGCTGGCGAGATCGATCTCCGCGATGGCGGGGCGTACGCGACCTCCGCCGTGAACGGCGCGCTGCTGCACGCCGGAGAGCCGGTCCACCAGCTGCCGCTGGTCGCGGATGCCGACGCGACCGACGACCTGCCGCCGACCACGCTGGAGGTCGAGGACCTGCGTCTGCGCCTCATCCGACGCGGCAACCACGGCGAGCGGTTCGCGATCCGCACCTGGGACACGACGGCGCAGAGCCTGCGCGCGTTCGAGGGCATCGATCACTGGCAGGTGGACCCGGCATGGGCCGTCCGAGCCCGGTTCGACCCGTCACCACCCGGCACGACCATCCCGGTGCCCGACGTCCTCGGCGACACGATCGACACGCCGTCGCCGGGCACCCTGCACTTCGATGTGGGTGGGGTCCCGTGCCAGCTCACGGCGCTCGAGGGCGGCGACCATGGCGAGCTGTGGCTGATCTTCGCCGATGCCACCAACGGCGCCGAGACGTACGGCGCCGGCCGCTTCCTCTACACCGATGCGCCGGGGACCGGCGGCACGGTGATCGTCGACTTCAACCGCGCCTACAACCCGCCCTGCGTGTTCAGCCCGTTCGCGACCTGCCCGCTGCCGCCGGCGGGCAACCGCCTGAACGTGCGTATCGAGGCGGGCGAGCGGGACTTCCATCCCGCGAACTGAGGCCGCGGAACCCCCTGCGGCCGATCGTGCCACCCGACCGCGACCGATCGTACGGCTGCCGCAGCCTCACCCACCGGGCGACACTGCCGCGGGGGATCTCACGATCATCCTCCCGAGAGGGGCACATTGCTCGATGTCGGTTACCACTGACCCCGCCGCCGATCCGCGCCAGGAGGTTCCCTGGCCGGACGAGCCCGACGAACCGCCGCCACCGCCACGGGCCCAGCCCGCGTCATCGCGTCCGTCCGCGGCCGCACCTGCCGACCCGGGCTTGGCCATCGGTCGCCTGCGGCGCGCCGATCCGGGGGAGCTGTGGCGAGCGGACGCGTTCGCGACCTGGCTCCGCGACAACCTCGACGAGGTCGGCAAGCTGGTCGGCGCCAAGCTCACCCCGGCCGCGGCCGATGAGGCCTCACCCGGGGCCGTTGCCGCCACCGACCCGTCGGGGGCATCGGTCCGAGTCGTCGTCGAGCTCGGCTCCAGCAGCGACGAGACCTTCGGCCTCCTCATGCGGCAGCTGGTGAGCAGTGGAGCCGGGACGACGATCTGGGTCTGCGCGCAGGCCCGTGACGAACACCTCGCCAGCGTCACCTGGCTCAACCGCGAGATCAGCGGCAAGGTCCACGTCGTGACCGTCGAGGCCGTCCGCATCGATGATTCGGTGCCGGCGCCGGTGTTTCGCCTGGCGCTCCGCGCGAGCGACGCGGGGGAACGCTAGGCCCGGGTCGCCCCCGCGCCACGATGCGCATCGGTACACTGGCGACCGATGACACAGCAACCAGCGACGCGCCGCGCGACGGTCGACTTCCTCAACGACCGGGTGCGCGCCATGGCGCCCTCCGGGATCCGCCGCTTCTTCGACATGCTGGCCGAGATGACCGATGTCATCAGCCTCACCATCGGCGAGCCGGACTTCGACACGCCGGAGCACATCACGCAGGCCGCCATCGAGAGCCTCGAGCGCGGCGAGACGCACTACACCGCCAACGGCGGGATGATGGAGCTCCGCGAGCTCATCGCCGCCGACCTGGAGCAGCGATACGGCATCTCGTATGACCCGCGCACCGAGCTGCTGATCACGGTTGGCGCCTCGGAGGCGGTCGACGCGAGCCTGCGCGCGACGCTGAACCCCGGTGACGAGGTCATCTATCACGAGCCGTGCTTCGTGGCCTACGCGCCCTGCATCGAGCTCGCCGGTGGCACGCCGGTGGCGGTCGCAACGACCGATGCCACCGACTTCCGCGTCACCGCGGCCGGGATCGAGGCCGCGATCACTCCCCGCACCAAGGGGATCTTCCTGGGCTACCCGAACAACCCAACCGGCGCGGTGTTGTCGCGCGAGGAGCTGGCGGCGGTCGCCGACGTGGCCGATCGCCACGACCTCCTCGTCTACACCGACGAAATCTATGCGCGCCTCGTCTACGGCGCCCATCGCCACACGGCCTTCTCGTCGCTGCCGGGGATGCGGGAGCGGACGGTGCTGCTGGGCGGCTTCAGCAAGAGCTACGCGATGACCGGCTGGCGGATCGGCTACGTCGCCGCGCCGGCGGAGCTGATGAACGGCATCGCCAAGGTCCACCAGTTCGGCATCATGTGCGCTCCCACGGTCGCGCAGTACGCGGCCATCGAGGCCCTCCGCAACGGCGAAGCGGCGGTGGATGCGATGCACACCGAGTACGACCGTCGCCGGCAGCTCATGACACGGCGCCTCAACGAGATCGGCCTGCGCTGCTTCGAGCCGGAGGGCGCGTTCTACTGCTTCCCCAACGTGACCGATGCGACCGGCCTCGACGACGAGGACTTCGCGCAGGCCCTCCTGGCCGACGAGCGCGTCGCCGTCGTGCCCGGGCGAGCGTTTGGTCCGTCGGGGATGGGTCACGTGCGCGCTTGCTATGCCACCGCCTACGAGGAGATCGTGGAGGCGATGGATCGCATGGAGCGCTTCGTCGCTCGCCACCGCGCCTGACACCGGAAGGGCCGAGACCCATGCAGCTGGCCACGTTCGGACAGATCGCGTCGTTCGTCCACGATGGATCGGGCCAGCGGCTCCCGATTCGCTATCTGGCCTACGAGCTCGACGATGCCTCGGTGAGCCTGCTCGCCGCCTGCCTCCTCGAGCGGGTGGGGGATGGAGGATGGGCACGGCAGCTGCCGCCGGATCTCGTGGCCTCTGAGCTACGGCCGCTCCTGTTCGCGAGGATGGCGGCATTGGCCGCCGAGGGTGTCACGTTCGCCGGTGCCGGTGCGCGGCTCCTCCTCGAACGGGGAGCGACGGCGATGTGGTCCGGCGATGTTCCGGTCGACGCCCTGGTCACGCCCGACATGCGTGGGGAGGGACTCGGCGTCGAACGGCCGCCGCAGGTCGACGGGTGACCATCCCCGGCGGTTCGCGCATCTTCGACAGCGGCGCCGCGGGGTACGAGCGGACGATCGCGATCACCCTGCGCCCGGTCGCGCGGCGCGTGGTGGACGGCGCGGCCCTGCAACCCGGTGACGTAGTGCTCGACGCCGGGACTGGCACTGGCAACGCTGCCGCGCTCGCAGTGGGCGACGGCCGGTCGGTACTCGGGATCGACGGTGCGCCGGGGATGATCGAGATCGCGCGACGGACCGTCCCCGGTGCACGGTTCGAGGTCATGGACTTCGCCCGCCTCGATGTCGCCGACGAAACCTTCGACGCGGTGATCGCCTGTCACTCGCTGCTCTTCGCCGAGGACCGCGTAGCCGCCCTGCGTGAGTGGCTGCGTGTCACGCGCCCCGGCGGCCGGCTGTCGCTCTCCGTTCCCGGCCCGCAGGACCTGACGCCGTCCATCGTCTATCGCGAAGTCTACGAGCGCCACGGCATTTCCACTGCCGGCCGCTACCCGGAGGTCGACGACCTGGGCCCCGATGCCGAATCCGCAGGCTGGGTCGGCGCACGCGTCGCGGCGGATCCGACGATCTCGATCCGCCTGGCCGACGAGGGGCACTTCCGCGCCTGGCGCGACCTTGGCGCGCGCGGGGAAGCCACGCGCGACTGGACACCCGAGCAGCACGAGGCCCTGACCCGCGAGATGCTCGCGGCCACGCCTCGCGATGTGGACGGCGCGTATGTCATGCCGTTCGGCGCCATCTTCCTCACCGCACGAAAGGCCGACCTCGACCGATGACCGATTTCGCCGACCTCCTGCGCGTGGCTCCCGGTGCCGCCGTCGACCTGGCCGCCATCGATCCGCGCTCGACGCCCGGATTCGACGCAGACAAGGCCGCGGCCCACGACGAGCTCAAGGACCTGCGCGGCGAGCTGGAGGCGTTCCAGGAGCGCTTCTGGGCCGAGCGCGAGCGGTCGCTGCTGATCGTCCTCCAGGCCATGGACGCCGGCGGCAAGGACGGCACCATTCGCAAGGTGTTCACCGCGCTCAACCCGCAGGGCACGCGGGTCACCGGCTTCGGCGTTCCGACCGAGGAGGAGCTGGCGCACGATTTCCTGTGGCGCATTCACGCCAACACGCCGGGCAAGGGGCGCATCGGTATCTTCAACCGCAGCCATTACGAAGACGTGCTGGTCGTGCGCGTCGCGGGGCTGGCACCGAAGTCGGTGTGGAGCAGGCGCTACGACCAGATCAACGACTGGGAGGCGACCCTGGCCGCCGCGGGCACGACGATCGTCAAGTTCTTCCTGCACATCAGCCGCGACGAGCAGCGCGAGCGGTTCCAGAAGCGGCTCGACGACCCCGAGAAGCATTGGAAGTTCAGCCTGGGCGATCTCGAGGTTCGCACGCAGTGGGACGACTACCAGGCCGCCTACACGGACGTCCTCGCCCGCTGCTCCACCGCGGACGCGCCCTGGTACGTCATCCCTGCCGATCGCAAGTGGTATCGCGACCTCGCCGTGGCACGGATCATGGCCGAGGTTGCCCGCCGCCTGGATCCGCAGTACCCGCCTGCCGAGGACGATCTGAGCGGCATCACGATCCCGGCGTAGCCCGCCGCGTATGCACCGGCATGAAGAAGCTCGCGACGCTCGTCGCCATCGCCCTGCTCGTCGTCGCCTGCCAGCGTCCCGCCGGCGGATCCGAGACGCCGGCTGACACGGTCACGCCATCTGCGGTACCCGCCGACGGACTCTACTGAGGGATCGCGTGCGGTCAGCTCGCGTGGTGGATGCAGGCGCGAGCGAAGGCCAGCAGGGCGTCGATCGGCTTCTCGCCCGGCGAATCGGTCGAGGCGGTGAGCTCGATCTTGGGATCCTCGGCCACCAGGCGCCAGATGGACTTTGCCTCGCCGGATGCCTCATCCATCTGGGCGTCGGTCTGGAGTCGCAGGCCCCGCACGGACGGCCATCGGTACACCTGGCCACGCAGCATCCACGGGCCTTCCGGATCGGCGCCGGCCGGACCGTAGGCGTAATCGACGAGGCCGATGTCGGTTGCCACATAGATCCGCAGCCGTCCGTTCTCCGGGCTGAGCGTCACATGGCTGGCGAATTCATCTGCCCCGAGGTCGCCGAGCTGGCGCTGCAGGAGGCCGCGCGCCCGGCCCAGGTTGTCCCACTCGCCGATCTTCATGTCCCGCAGCATAGCCGCAACCCTCGCCTAGAATGGCGGCCATGACCGCCACCGGTGCCCGCACGCAGTACGAGACGATCATCGGGATCGAGGTTCACGCCCAGCTGCGCACGGCCTCGAAGATGTTCTGCGCCTGCCCGACCGCGCCGCCGCCAGACGCGGCCGACGAGCCGAACACCCGCGTCTGCCCGATCTGCATGGGCATGCCGGGAACCCTGCCCACCATCAACCGCCGGGCGGTCGAGCTGGTGATGCTCACCGGCCTCGCCCTCGACTGCCGGGTCGAGACCGCCGCGGTGCGCTTCGAGCGCAAGAACTACTTCTACCCGGACCTGCCGAAGGGCTACCAGATCAGCCAGTACGCCCTGCCGCTGACGTCGAACGGCAGCCTCGAGGTGCCGGTGCCGACCGAGGGTGGCAGCGTCCGCATCGGTATCACGCGCGCCCACCTCGAGGAGGACACCGCCCGGCTCAGCCACGCGGGTCGCGGCTTCAGCGTGGTCGACTTCAACCGCGCCGGGATCCCGCTGATGGAGATCGTCACCGAGCCGGACCTGCGGTCGCCGGCCCAGGCGCGCGCCTACGGCGAGACGCTGCGCGACATCCTGCGCTACATCGGCGCCAGCAACGCCGATATGGAGGCCGGCTCCATGCGGATCGAGGGCAACGTCAGCCTCAGGCCCATGGGTGACGACCGTTTCGGGACCAAGGTCGAGGTCAAGAACCTCAACAGCTTCCGCTCCCTGGAACGCGCGATGGAGTACGAGGTCGCCCGCCACGCCGAGGCCCTGGAGCGCGGTGAGCCGCTGCGCCAGGAGACGCGCGGCTGGGACGAGGGGGCGGGGCGGACGATCGTGCAGCGCAGCAAGGAAGAGGCGAACGACTACCGCTACTTCCCCGAGCCGGACCTGCCGCCGCTGCGCCCGTCGCAGGCGTGGGTCGCCGACCTGCGTGCGCAGCTCCCCGAGCTGCCCGCCGCACGGCGCGAGCGCTACGAGACCGAGCTTGGCCTCTCGGCCTACGACGCCGGAGTTCTGACCGCCGACGTGGCGCTGGCCGCCTACTACGACGCGGTCGTCGAGGCGGGCGCAGCGCCGAAGACCGCCGCAAACTGGGTTACCGGCGAGTTCAGCCGCCTCCTCAACCAGCGCGCCGCCGACGGCCTGCGTGCCGATGGCGTCGCCCTCGCCCCGGGTGGCCTGGCCGAGCTCATCGCGGCCGTGGAGTCGGGGAGCGTCTCGGGCACCAACGCGAAGGCGGTGCTGGGCCGGACGTTCGCGAGCGGGGAGTCGCCGCTGGCCGTGATCGAGGCCGAGGGGCTGGGACAGGTCAGTGACGCCGGGCTCATCGGTCGCGAGGTGGAGGCGGTGCTCGCCGAGTTCACGTCGCAGGTCGCCGAGTATCGGTCGGGCAAGACCCAGCTCTATGGGTTCCTGGTGGGGCAGGTCATGAAACGCACGGCCGGTCGCGCGGACGCGCGGCTGGTGAACGACGAGCTGCGTCGCCGCCTGGACGAGGGCGCCTGACCCATGATCGCGCGGCCGTCCGGCCGCCGCGCGGGGGCGGTGGAGGTGGCGCTCACCGCGCTCCTCGTCGCCCTGACCGTATTCACCGCGCTTGTCGTGGCGGTCCCATCGGTCCATCCGGCGCTCGTCAACGACCGCCTCGACCTCGCGATCACGACGAGCGCCGCCATCATCGGCCTGTCTGTGGCGGGCCTGGCGTGGCTCCGCTTCCGCGAGTCCGGGGAGCTTCGCTCGTTGCTCCAGGCGGCAGCGTTCGGGCTGCTCGGGACCCTCAACGCGGGAACCATGGCGGTGGGCATCGCCGGGGTCGAGCATCGATTCGGCGGCACCCTCGCGGCGCCGGGCCAGCTGCCGATCCTGCTGGGCCTCGTCACGCGATTCGCCGTGGCGGTACTCCTGGTGTGGGCGTGTCTTGCCCGTCCGGGTCCCGTCCGCCTCGCGGGGTGGACAGCGCGGGCGCTGGTGGTGGGGCCGAGCATCGGGCTGGTGCTTGCGGCCGTCTGGCTCGCCGTGGGCGACGTGCGCCTGCCCGCACTGGTCGAGCCCGATGCGCTGGCGGCGCTCGCGGTCGACCCGACCCTCCCACTCGGCGCCGACGCGGGATTCCTCCATCTCGGCGCGGAGATGCTGACCGCGCTGGCGTACGTGGCCGCGGCCTGGCTCAGCTTTCGCGACTGGCTCGCAGGACGTGGCATCGGCGCCGCGTGGCTGGCCGCAGGTCTGATCATCGCGGCTTTCAGCCAGCTCCACGCCGGCATCCATCCCGGGGCGCACGCGTCGCTCGTCACGACCGCCGACTTCCTCCGCGTCGGCTTCTACCTGGCGCTGCTGCTGGGCATTGCCGCCGAGCGGCGCGAGGATGTGCGTGCGCTGCGCCGCGCCAACGTCCAGCTCGTCCGCCTCGGCGAGGCGGAGGCGACCCGGGCGGCGCTGGAGGAGCGGGCCCGCCTGGCGCGCGAGATCCATGACGGTCTTGCGCAGGACCTGTGGTACGCGAAGCTCAAGCAGACGCGCCTGGAGCAGGCTGGCCCGTTGACCGCCGAGCAGGCGCTGCTGGCCCACGAGGTGATCGATGCCATCGACGCCGCCCTGGCCGAGGCGCGCCAGGCGGTGATGGCGATGCGCCTCGCCGGTGACGCTCCCCTCGATGTCCTCCTCGAGCGCTACGTCGAAGATTTTGCGGACCGGTTCGGGATTCGCGCCGGCGTGCACCGCGACGGCGAGCTGCCCACGTTGTCGACCCGCACCCAGGCCGAGGTGCTGCGGATCGTCCAGGAGGCGCTCAACAACGTCCGCAAACACGCCGACGCGACGGCGGTCCGCGTCGCGCTGGTGGCGGAAGCGGCTTCTTTGCGCGTCACGATCGTCGACAACGGCCGGGGCTTCGATCCGCGGACCGAGGTGGGTTCGGGATTCGGGATGGAGAGCATGCGCCAGCGCGCGGCCCTCATCGGCGCCGAGATCGACGTCGATGCGCGCCCACAGGATGGAACGCGGCTTGCGTTGACGATTCCGTTATCACAGCCGGAGGCGTCCACGTGACCGATTCCGCCACCGAACCGCTCCGCGTGCTGCTCGTCGACGACCACGCCCTGGTGCGCTCCGCGATTCGCCAGGCCCTCACCGCCCCCGATATCGAGATCGTCGGCGAATGCGCGACCGCGGACGAGGTGCTGGATCGCGCAGTCGCGTTGCGCCCGGACGTCATCCTGCTCGACATCGACCTCCCCGGGATGAGCGGCGTCGACGTCGTCCGCGAGCTCGCGCCCCGCCTCCCGCGCACCAAGATCGTGATGCTCACCGTCTCAACCGACCGGCGTCACCTGCTCGACGCCATTCGCCATGGCGCTTCGGGCTACCTCACCAAGGACCTCGCCACCGATGCCCTCCTGCGCGCGATCCGCGGCATCCGGCACGGCGACCTGCCCATGCCGCGCGCGCTGGCCGCCGAGGTGATGGAGCATTTCGCGCACGGGGGCGGCGGCCAGGACGGGGATGTGGCGCTGTCGTCGCTGAGCTCGCGCGAGCACGAGGTGCTGCGGCTCCTGGAGGCAGGGATGACCGATCGCGAGATTGCCGATGCGCTGATCATCTCCACACGGACGGTGGAGAGCCACGTCAGCGCGGTGCTCCGCAAGCTCGGGGTCAGGAACCGGGCGGAGGCGGCGCGGCGCTATCGGGGCGGGAGCGAGCGGGGACCCTAGCGGCGACGGAAGAGGCGCCCCAGCAGGCCGGTTGGCGCCGGCTTCGTCTCGCGCACTCGGCTCCAGGCGACCGTCTGCTCGGCAATGGCCTCCGCGCGGCGGCGGGCCTCCTCTCGCCGTTCGCGGAATGCCGCGAGGCGCTCCTGCTGCGCGGCATCCTCGATGCGCGCCTGCTCCAGGGCGGCCGTCGATGCCTCGTAGGCGGTCTGGGCCAGCGCCAGGCGAGCGAGGGCGGCGTTGCTGCCCGAGCGGGACGCGCGCAGCGCTTCCAGCCAGGCGGTGCGGCAGGCGGCGTACTGCGTCTCGGCCGCAGCGAGATCTGGGCCGCGGGGTTGGATGCCAACCGGGGCCCGCTCGTCGGGTGCCGCTGCCGGCTCGTTGCTGGTCGTCAGCTGTGGCTGACGCGCCAGTCGCTCGGTGAGCCTGCTCATGATCGGCCCAATGATCGCACGGCGGCGATCTCCGTGCGAAGGAGGCGAGGCTGGCCCACGTCCAGCTCCACGCCGTCTCCGTTGCGGAGCGTCAACAGCAGCCTGTCGCC
>JAICQM010000099.1 GCA_025937875.1 Chloroflexota bacterium | reverse complement strand
CTCAGGACCCGTAGAAGGCCTGTGCGCCCGGACAGACGTCCATGAACTCGACGTCGCCAGCGGTCTCCTGGTCGAGCTCGTTGGCTGCGGGATGCACCGCGACCAGATCGTCCTTGTGCTCGAAGAGCAGCGCCGTGAGCTGTTCCTGGAGCCCCTCGTCCATGCTGGTGTTCACCACCAGCACGTTCGGGACGCCGATCACCGCCACAGCCTCGTCCTGGCCCTCGTACGTGTTGGCCGGGATCTCGGATTCGAGGTAGTAGGCCCCGATCTCCTGGAGGTCGGCCGCGTATTCGGCGGTCGGGACGATGACCATGTCACCGCTGCTCGCGTACTCGACCAGCGCGCCGGTCGGCAGTCCGCCCGACCAGAAGCCGGCGTCGAGGGTGCCATCGCCCAGGGCGCCGACCGTCTCCGCGACCCCGAGCTGGGCGCGCTCGATGCCGGTGTCGGGGTCGATCCCCGCCGCCTCCAGCACGCGCAGGGCGATGACCTCGGTCCCCGAGCCGGCCTCGCCCACCGAGACCCGCTTGCCTTCCAGGTCGGCGACGCTGGTGATCCCGCTGTCGGCCGAAGCCACCAGCTGGGTGAAGTTGGTGTACAGGATCCCGATCGCGCAGGCGTCGATCGCGCCACCCTCGAACTGGCCCGTGCCGGCGACCGCGTCCGAGGCGGTGTCACCCAGGACGAAGGCGATGTCCGACTCGCCGGAGCCGATGAGGTTCATGTTGTCGACCGAGGCGTTGGTCTCCTCGGCCGTGGCGGAATAGCCTTCGATGTTCTCGCTGATGAGGTCGGCCAGGCCGCCGCCGAGCGGGAAGTACACCCCGCCGGTGCCGCCCGTGGCGATCGAGAGCCGCTGGGTGCCGCCGGTATCGCCGCTCTGCGCGGTACTGGCTTCCTGCTGGCCGATGGGCTGGCACGCGGCCAGGATCAGCAGGCCGGCCGCCAGGACGACGGCGGGGAGCCGCCGCGGGCGCGGCGTCGTTGGAATGGACATGCGATTGCGCTCCTCACTCCTTGGCAACGGCTCCTCCGCCTGCCGCCGCGAAATGACTCGCTCGGGTCGCAGTGACTGGCCCAGTCTAGCGCCCCGCCGCGACCGGCCGGGGGTATCTCATTCGTGCTGGAGCTCGAGCGGCCGAAGCTCACCGAGGTTCTCGGCCACGACCACCGCGTCATCCCCATGCTGGAGGCGGAAGTCGGCCGGTGGGTTGGTCATGCTGGATCCGTCGCGCGTCACCGCCAGCAGTGTGGCGCGGTGCTCGCCGCGCAGCCGCGCCGAAAGGTCGTCGATCGAGAGGCCCACGTAGGCGTCGGGAAGGGCCACGCGGTACAGCTCCGATCCCTGGCCGCCGGAGACGATATCGGTCACCAGCGCCGACAGGCCAGGGTAGAGAGCGGACCGGGCGAGGAGGTGCGAGGCGAGCTGGGAGGTAACGAGGATCTCGTCCGCATCAGCGCGCTTGAAATGGTCGACGTGCATCGGGTTGTTGGCCTCCACCACGGTCCGCACGTCGGGGGCGATCGACTCGATCGCCATCACGGCCAGGATCGAGCGCATGTCGGCCTCGTTGGACCGATCGGCGGGGAAGACGATCGCCGAATTGGCCTCGCGGATGCCCGTCCGCTCGAGGTCCTCGGTGGAGGTGATGTCCCCGCGCACGAAGTACACGCCGTCGCCCGCCGGGTTGCGCTCGCTGTCGTGGAGGACGACCACCTTGGTCGTGAACTCGTCGCCCCGCAGCTCCTCCACGAGCTCGCGCGCGGTCGTGTTCCAGCCGCAGACGACGATGTGATCGCGGAAGCCCGCGGCGCCCATGCCCTGTCCCTCCTTCAAGAGGATGTCGATGACGAACCCGACGACCGCGCCGGTCATGGCGGCCACGATGGCGACGCCGAAGAAGGCGAGCACCCAGCCGATGACGTAGCCGCCGAATGTCGTGACGTAGCTGCTGTCGCCCGATCCGATGACGGTGGTCACCGCCCAGTACACCGATCGGCCGAAGCCACCGAACGTGCGCTTCTCCTCCTCGAGCAGCGTGACCGCCAGGGCCGCCAGCACCACGAAGCCGATCACCGCGGTGAGCAGCGAGGTGAAGAAGTGGCGGTCCATGCCGCCGCCGATGCGTCGGGCGTGGAAGCCAATGCGCCGCATCAGTGGGGCGGCGAAGAGCGCCTCCAGTGGCTTCCGAAAGAACACCGGGTCCTCCGTCGCAACGTCCGCCGGCTCCTCGCAACCTCGGGAGCGCTCCGCCGGCTCGGGTGCGGCGCATTGTGCCACGCGATGCCGTCGCGGAGGGACGCCTCAGGCGAGCGTCCAGGCCTCGACGGGCTCGCGTTTTCCCTTGACCTGCACCGCGCCGAGTGGCGTCAGCGTGAACCCGCCGCCATCCAGCTCACGGCGCACTCCCTCGCCGACGACCACCTCCCCCGGATGCGCGGTGGCCATGAGACGCGCCGCCAGGTTGGTCGTGTCGCCGATGGTCGCGAAGCTCAACCTGCCGGCCGCACCCACGTTCCCGACCACGGCCCGACCGGTGTTGATGCCGATCCGGAACCGCGGCCATCCCTCGCGCTCCGCGATGGGCGCGGTGACCCGCTGTATCTCGAGCGCGCACCTGGCGGCGCGCGCGACGTGATCGGGCTCTTCGACCACGGCGTTGAACATGACCATGACGCCGTCGCCGGCGAAGTGCTCGACGCTCCCGCGGGATGCGTCGATGACCGGCAGCACGGCTGCCCAGTAGGCGTTGAGCATGGCGATCACGTCGGTCGGCTGATGGGACTCGGCGTACGACGTAAAGCCGGCGAGGTCGGCGAACAGCACGCTCACCACCCGCTCGTCGCCGCCCGGCCGTGCGGCGTCCGGCTCCTCGAGCAGCCGCTCCGCCAGGCGCTGGGGCAGGTAGGGCCGGAAGAGCTCGTCGACGCGACGCATCTCGCGGGCGGCGGCGGTCAGCAGCTGGACCTCCTCGACGCTGGCCCCGTCCCCACGCAGGTCGGCGATGAGGCTGTCGGTCGGCTCGCCCCGCGCCTCCAGCTCTGCCAGCTCCGCCATGGCGCGGCCGTGCCAGCGGTTGATGTGGGAGACCGTCGCCTCCAGGTAGATCGGCCGCAGCGTAGCGACCAGGGATCCGGTGCGGCCGTACTCGGCACGGGCCGCCAGCGCGATGATGGCAAAGGCGCCGGCCATGAGGACGTGCCACTCCCACCAGCTGAGGTGCCAGCTGCGACTGAGCGCGACGGCGATCATCGCCTCGGCCAGCAGGACGAGCGCGGCGACCATGGCCAGGGCCACCGGGCTGCGACGCCGCCGGGCTATGGCCAGGTAGCGCCAGGCGGCGTAGGCATACAGTGCCAGGGCGACAATGGCCACCGCCGCCAAGGGCCCGTTGAGCTCCTCGACCGCGATCGGATCGCGGAGCGGCGGGATGCGGAGCAGCGAGACGGCGCCCCACGCCGCCAGCAGGCCGATGACGCTCCACCTGATGCGGCGCCGGTGCCGCAGCACGACCCCGCCGCGGGGACCGGCCAGGGGGCTGACCGATCCCGCTGCCAGCACCGATGCGAGCACCAGCCCGGCCGGAGTCGCGATCACGAACCCGGCATTCGATTCGGGGATGAGGGCCTGGGGCGTCGCGAGGGCGTGCAGGCCCAGGAACCCGGCGCTGACAAGGAAGGCCATTGAGACCAGGAAGATGCGGGCGTCCTCGTGCCGCGAGGCGGCGACGTTGGTGAGGTAGGCGAGGATGACGTTGACCGCCGCCGTGCCGAGCACCAGCCAGAAGTGGCTCGGGTGGTGCTCCCAGACCAGGTCCAGCTCGGGCCGCGCCAGGAGCAGGCCGAGGCCCACCAGCGGGAGGGCCAGTGCGACGCCGGTCGGTATCCATCGGCGATGCATGCGAGCGCCGATTGTCGCACCCGCGGGCTAGCCCACCGGCACCTGCAGCTGTCCCTCGACCAGCGGCTCGCCGACGACCGCCGCAAGGCGCTCAGCGATCGCCCACCAGTCGAAGTCGGCCGTGACTGCGCTCGCCGGCACCTCGAGCAGCCGCTCCGGCGCGAGGTACTCGGGGAGGATGCGATCGAGGATGGCCTCGATCTCGTCGCGGAAGGCGTCATTCGTGCTGCGCACCCCGTCCGCGAGCAGCTCGACGTCCGGGAGGAGGCGGATCGACAGGTCGTAGGTCTGCGCCCAGTGGCGAATGAGCGGCTCGACCGCGAACGGATCGGCGCCATCGGTCACGCGCAGGAAGTACGCGAAGTTGTCGACCACGGACCGATCCGTCACCAGCACCTCCGCCCGCGGCGCCAGCTCCAGCTCCTGCTGCACCTGCGCGAGGAGGACCCACAGCTGGGCCTCCGGGGTCGCGCCCTCGTTGAGCCCCAGCGGGTTGAAGCGGACCACCTCGCGGCCGACCTCGACGCTCCGTCCGGCGCGACCGACGGTCGAGGCGAAGGCGTGCACCGCGTTCGACTTGCGCACCGAGTGCGAGCCGATGAAGGCGATCTTGGCGTTGCGCTGCCAGGGCATACGCCGAAGCCTACAGGCAGGCGCCGGTATCGACGGCGCCGGTCGCCCGGGTGAAGGGGCCGAGACGAGCGAGTGCCTCGGTGGAGCCGATGGCGTACCCGACCTCCGCGTCGATCCGGGACGCACCGAAGATCACGCCCCCGACCACGCCGGGCTCCACCACCAGCGGCCCGCCCGAGTTTCCCCGCCGGATGGCCGCTCGCAGCTCGAGGACGTCGCGCTCGTACCTCCCGGCGCCGTAGATGTCCGGGCCACCGATCTCGTGCACGGCGGTGACGCCAGCCGAGGTCACGGTGAGGTCGCCGCCGCCGGGGTAGCCCAACGCGACACCGGTCGATCCGCGGCCCGGAGTCTCGGTGGCCAGCACGAGCGGCGCGACCGCGGCGCCGGGCACGTGGAGCAGCGCGAGGTCGGCCTGCGGGTCGTACACCACGACGACGGCTCGCGCCGGGGCACCGTTGACCGTGGCCGTCACGCCGGTGGCGCCGGCGACCACGTGTGCGTTGGTCACCGCATGATCCGGGGCGATGAAGAATCCGCTGCCGACCGACGTGGCGCCACCGCAGCCGGTCGCCGCGATGCGCGTCGTGCCGGCCACGGCCGATTCCGCGAGCGCCCGCGCCTCGGCATCCTCCGGCAGATCGACCGGGGCGGCCGGTGGCGGCTCGAGACCGGCGAAGAGGGGCGGCAGATCGGTCGTGTCGAGCAGCGCCAGGAGGCGACCGGCGACCGTCAATGGCGGCGGCAGCCGATCCGTTGCGATTCGCACCGCCACCGAATCCCGCGCCATCGGGCCCAGGCCGGGTGCCATCCCGGCGGCCACCATGCCCGCGGCCAGCCACACCAGCAGCAGGATGTGGACGCCGCCGACGAGCGCACCACCGACCATGTCGAGGGGCCGCAACGGACTCTGGTGCAGGCGGAAGCTCAGCAGCGTCCCCGCCGCGGCGCCGCTTGCCTCGCCGGCCACCACGAATCCGGCGAGGCCGACGAGCGTGACCAGGGCCCGCAGCGGCTGCTCGAGCTGTGCCAGCGGCTCACGCAGGAGCGAGGCGAGCACGAGTGCCAGGACGAATCCCGCGATCCCGCCGAGGAGGCCAAGAACCGGTCCCAGGAACCCCGCCCGCGCCCCGGCAACCATGGCCAGGGTCAGGAGGAGCAGGACGATCGCGTCGAAGGGATTCATCGGCCGGCGCGGCCGGTCACGCTCGCGCGGCGCGCAGGATCGAATCGACCGATGCGTCCGCGTCGGCCTCGGTGGTCGACCAGTTGCTGACGCTGATCCGCATTGCGGCACGCCCCTTCCAGGTCGTCCCGCCGAGCCAGGCGACACCCTCGTCCTGGACGCGGCCGATGACGGCCCGCGTGCGCTCATCGTCGTCGCCGAAGCGGACGAGGACCTGGTTGAGCACCACGTCGTTCAGGACCGCCACGCCGTCGGCCTCGCGGAGGCGGTCGGCCATGCGGGCGGCGAGGTCACAGCAACGCTCGACGAGTGCCTCGACGCCAGCTCTGCCCAGGGAGCGGATCGCCGCGTAGAGCGCGAAGCCGCGCGCCCGGCGCGAGCTGTCGAACACGTATTCCCAGTTCTCGCGCAGCTCGCTGCGCATGAGGTACGCGGCGGTCGCCGCCATCGCCGCTCGATGCGCCTCCGGGTCGCGAATGGCCACGAAGCCGCAGTCGTAGCCGGCGTTGAGCCACTTGTGGGCGTCGGTCGACCACGAGTCGGCGTCCTCGACGCCCGCCACGAGGTGACGGCGCGCTGGCGACGCGGCGGCCCACAGGCCGAACGCGCCGTCGACGTGGATCCATGCGTTGGGGTGCCGCGCCACTGCATCGGCGACCGCGGCCGCCGGGTCGAAGGCGCCGGTGTTCACGTTCCCCGCCTGGAGGACGGCGATCAGCGGGCCGGTGGCCGCGGCGATCGCCTCGGTCGCGGCCTCGGCGCGCATGCGGCCCTGCTCATCGGTGGGGATGCGGACGACGCGCTCGCGGCCGAGGCCCAGGTACTGGAGGGCGGTGAGGACCGTGGCGTGCGCCTCCTCGCCGATGATCACGGTGATCTCCGGCGCCCCGTACAGGCCGCGCGCCTCCACGTCCCACCCGGCCTTCGCCAGGATGGCATGGCGCGCGGCGGCGATGCCCACCGCATTGCCCAGTCCCGCACCGGTTGGGAGGCCGACGCTCGCGTCGCGGGGCAGGCCGAGCAGGTCGAGCATCCAGCCACCGGCCACCTCCTCGGCGGCGGCGGCGGCGGGCGAGAGGGCGTGCAGGGCGGCGTTCTGCTGCCACGCGCCGGTGAGCCAGTCCGCTGCTGCCGCCGCGGGCAGCGCCCCGCCGATCACGAAGCCGAAGTAGCGTGGCCCGGCTGACGCCACCAGGCCCGGGTCGACCGCCGTGGCGAGCTCCTCGACCACCGTGACGGGGTCGGTGCCGTCGGTGGGCAGCGGGCCACCGAGGCGGTCGCGCACCTGCGCTGCATCGGCCCGCGGCCCGACATGACGCTCGTCGAGCGACGCGAGGTAGGCGAGTCCCAGGTCGGCGGCGCGCCGCAGCGCGGCCTCGCGGTCATCCATCTGCGTGCGGGGCTCGGGTCTCCATCGGTCTGGAGTAGAGTATCGCCTCTGTTCGTCCGACCAACGTGAGTTCCGGAGGCCCGAGAATCCATGGCGCGAATCGTCCGCGCGGCGCTGCTCCAGGCGGAGTGGACCGGCGACAAGGACTCGATGATCGAGAAGCACGAGAAGTACGCCCGCGAGGCGGCCAAGCAGGGCGCCAAGGT
>JAICQM010000170.1 GCA_025937875.1 Chloroflexota bacterium | reverse complement strand
TCGGCGGGGTGGAGGTCGTGGGATCGGTCATGGCGTCACGGCCAGTGTGACGCGCGCGGGTGGAGCGTGCAGGCGGCCCGGCGGGCGGGGCGGCCGCTCAGCGGTCCTTCTTGGCCTGTCCGGGTGCGGTCGCGAGCCCCTCGCCACGACCGTTGGCGGCGCCGGCACCCTCGGTGTCCTCGGCGTCCTCGCCGTCATCGTCGGCGCCATGGGCGCCTCGCATCCAGGTCCCGATGCCGGGGTGGGTGCCGAGCTCCTTCGCGATCTGGCCCCAGCCCATGCCCTCGGCACGCTTCTCGACGATCTCGCCGATGGGGGTGCCCGTCTCCTGGGCCCATCCGAGCAGGCGCACCGCGCCGCCGACGCCGTGATCGGCCGCCAGTGCGGTGAGGGTCGCGGCATCGGTCACCAGGCCGGCCTCGGCCAGCCGGTCGACCAGGGCCTGGGCCGTCTCGGCGGTCAAGGGCTCGTCGGCCTCATCGGCCTGGACCTCGGGTGATGCGGCCAGCGGCGCGCGGCCGTCGTCGGGGGCGGGCAGCTTGCCGGCCAGCGTTGTCCCGGCGGCCAGGGCCAGGAGGACGAAAGCGGCGATGAACAGGCGCAGGTATCGATGCATGTCACCCAGTATGAACGGTGCGGGCGTTGAAATGATAGGACCGGTGCCCGCCGGCAACGGGCCTTGGGTAGTACTCAGGTCTAATTGGTGTCCGCTCGGCGTGGACGTACCGTTGGCCAACGAGTCGCGCCGCTGTCGCGCGACCGCCTCTCCGAGGAAGCATCGTTGACCTTCTGGAATTGGCGACGCGGCCCGCAGACCGCGAGCACCGGCAGCGCGGCGCTGTCCTCGGCGCCCGACCTGGCGCCGATCGAGCTGTACACCGCGGACTCGCGGATCGTCGGCTGGATCGCCGCCGGTGGCCGCCGCGTGACCGACCTGCTCAATGAGCGCGACGAGCTGCGCCTGTGGCACCCATCGCCGGGGCCCCTGGACGCGACGCCGAACGCCAAGACGCCGCCCGACACCGACACCGGCGAGTGGGACTCCGTTGCCGCGGCCCAGGTGCTGCTGGCGATGCCGCCCGAATGGCGGTCGTCGCGGCAGCTGCGCCTCCACCGCCGGCTTCGGCGCGTGGCGATGACCGTCGGCCCGTTCACCGTCACCGGCAACCTTCACCTCCACCCCGGCGTCGAGCCCGGCGCCCATCTGCTGAGTCGCGGCCCCGCGTTCCTAGCGCTGACCGATGCCTACCTGCTCCACGCCGTGGAGCCGCCGTTCGAGCACGTCGTCAGCGTGGTCATCGTCAACACCCGCCACGCGACCTCGCTCGTCCCGCTCATCACCCTCGCCTGACCTTCGGCGGGGCCGGGTCCTCCGGCCGCCGCCGCGCAACTGTGCAAGTGACTTGCACAGTTCGTCGGACCTGGGTCAGCCCGCGGGGGTGATCGTGCCGGCGCAGCTGCCGAGGCCGATGCGCGGTCGTCCCGTCCCCTCGCCGCCGGCCCAGCCGCGCAGGGTGACGGTGTCGCCGTCCTCGAGGAACGTGCGCCGGGCGCCCGATGCCAGCGGCAGCGGATCGCGGCCGTTCCACGTGCGCTCCAGCAGCGATCCCCCCTGACCAGGGTCGGGGCCCGAGATGGTCCCCGAGGCGAGCAGGTCGCCGGGCCGGATGGTTGCGCCGTTGGAGGTGAGATGGGCGAGCTGCTGGGGCGCGCTCCAGTAGAGCCCCCGGGCATTCACCGCGGAGATCTCCTCCGGCGCCCCGCCGTCCACGGCGAGGTCGACGCGCAGCTCGACGTCGAGCGCCCACTCCCCGGAGAGGCGGAGATGGGGCAGGGGCGGCGGGTCCTGCTCCCTGGCGGCGACGCGGTGGGGCGCGAGCGCCTCCATCGGCACCACCCACGGCCCGACGCTGGTCGCGAAGCTCTTGCCGAGGAACGGGCCGAGGGGCTGGTACTCCCAGTTCTGGATGTCGCGAGCGCTCCAGTCGTTCACCAGCGTGACGCCGAACAGGTGGTCCGCGGCGCGCTCGACGGGGATCGGCTCGCCCAGCGTCGTGGCACGGCCGACCACGAACCCCAGCTCGAGCTCGATGTCGAGGCGTTGCGTCGGCCCGAACGGCGGCGTCTCGTCGGGCGGCGGGCGGCGCTGGCCCATCGGTCGCCGGATCGGCGTGCCCGACACGACGACGGTACCGGCGCGACCGTGGTAGGCGATGGGCATCCAGCGCCAGTTGGGCAGCAGCGGGTCGCCGTCGGGGCGGAAGATGCGGCCCACCGTCGAGGCGTGCTCGATCGACGAGTAGAAGTCAACGTAGTCGCCCGGCACGAATGGCAGGTGCATGCGCGCCTCCGCCTGCGGCACGAGGTGGCCGGCCGTCGAGCCCGCACCAGCCCCCGCGGTGAGCAGCTCTCCCAGCCGCGCCCGCAGCCGGGCCCAGGCGGCGTGGTCCTGAGCCAGCAGCGGGTTGAGCACCGGCGCGCCGAGCGTCGTGACCGGCTCGTCAACGGTCCCGTCGAGCAGCCCAGCACGGGCCACGGCGCCGAGATCGAGGATCTGCTCCCCGATCGCCACCCCCAGCCGGGGCGCCTCACCCGCGCGCGAAAACGACCCGTACGGCAGGTTCTCGAGCGGGAAGTCGGAGCCATCGGGCACCGGCACCCACGAGCTCACGGCAGCCAGCCGAGGGCCGCCAGGTCGCCGGTCGGCTCGTCGAACGAGCAGCTGCCGTAGGCGGTGAACGAGGTCTCGCGGACCGCGGCCACCGCGGCCACATCGACCGTCAGCTCGCGCCAGCCGAGCGCCTCGGCGGCCACGCTGAAGGCCGATGCCTCCTCCTCGCCGATGATCCGCTCCGCGTCGTCCAGCGCGCCGGCGCGCAGGAGGGCAGTGGCGACCAGCAGGTTGACGAAGCCATGCATCCGCATCCCGCTCGCCGGATCGATGCCGCGCACCGGGTGATGCAGGCCGGCGGTGGCCTTGAACGGCACCTCGCCGGCGACGCAGGCGGCGAGGAACGCGGCGACGGCCTCCGGAGCGGGGATCATCGATGCCTCCACGCCGCCGCAGCGCACCTTGGCCCCGAGCCGGGTGGCGCCGGCGGCCCGCGCATCGGTCACGGCGGCGACGGTGGCGCGCAGCGCGCCGGCGTCGGTGGAGTCGGGCGCCTCGGCGAAGGCGGCCACCGGTCCGGCGAACGCGGCGCGGCGGACGGCGGACGGGACCTCGCCGGCGAGGTCCGGCTCGGGGACGCGCACCTCCACCAGCTCGACCCGCACCCGGGAATCGGCCCGCTCGAGTGCGGCGGCAGCCGCGAGATCGGCGTCGAGCGCGGCGGCGAAGCCGGCGCCATCGGCCTGGCCGGCGGTGTCGGCCACCACGGAGAGACGCAGCGCGGGCAGGCCCTCCGGCCACGCGGCCAGCACCGCGCCGAGCTGCGAGGCAGGGACGATGAAGCGGCCCTGCACCCACGATAGCGGCCCGATCCGGTTGGCGGCGTGGTCGCGCAGCGCGTCGGGCATCGCGAGGCGGGCCGGCGGGAAGAGGCCGGCGTCGTCGATCAGGCGCTCCAGCAGGGCGCGGCGCAGGTCACCGGGCATTGGCACGACCGAGGGTAGCAGCGGAGCGGCGATAATCACGCCCCATGACCGTCCTGCGCTCCTCGCTCGATCCGGCCTCGGCGGCGTTCCGCGCCAACGTCGACGCGATGACCGGCCTCGTCGGCGAGCTTCGGGGACGAACGGCCGCGCTCACCGCCGGCGGGGCGGGCGGCGACGAGCGCTCCATCACCCGCCACCGCGAGCGCGGCAAGCTTCCCGTCCGCGAGCGCATCGCGCGCCTCATCGATCCCGGGTCCGCCTTCCTGGAGCTCTCGCCACTCGCCGCCGACGGCCTTTACGACGGCGACGCACCGGGGGCCGGGATGGTGACCGGCATCGGTCGCGTGGAGGACGTGGAGTGCGTCGTCGTCGCCAACGACGCGACCGTCAAGGGCGGCACCTACTACCCGCTCACCGTCAAGAAGCACCTGCGGGCGCAGGAGATCGCGCTCGAGAACCACCTGCCGTGCCTCTACCTGGTCGACTCCGGCGGTGCCTTCCTGCCCCTCCAGGACGAGGTGTTCCCCGATCGCGATCACTTCGGCCGCATCTTCTTCAACCAGGCCCAGCTCTCGGCACGCGGCATCCCGCAGATCGCGCTGGTCATGGGCAGC
>JAICQM010000034.1 GCA_025937875.1 Chloroflexota bacterium | reverse complement strand
CCTGTCCGACATGGCTCCCGGCTCAGTGGCCGCCGTCGAGGCCACGCGGCCTGGGATGTCGGTCATCGACGCGCGCAGCGTAGCCGAGTACTACGACCCCGCCGACGTCCTGCAGTGGGTCACCGAGGCGCTCTCTGAGCGCTACCCGCACGTCGACTTCTCGGCCGTCTACGAATAGACCGATGACCGATGCGCCGCGGTTCGGATGCGCGTGGGAATCGGCTACGATCGAGGACCTGTTCGCCGCGACCGGCGCGCTGCTCGACGGCCACTTCATCCTGACCAGCGGCCGCCACGCGGGCCGCTACCTGGAGAAGTTCTGGGTGCTCCAGTACCCCGACATGACGGTCGAGGTCGGTCGTCGCATGGCCGATGCGCTGGTGGGCTACGACCCGACGCTGGTGGTCGGCCCCACGACCGGCGGCGTGCTGCTGGCCCACGAGGCCGCCCGCCAGCTCGGGGAGCGGCTGGAACGCACGGTGCGCGGCGTCTTTGCGGAGCGCGTCGACGCCGGCGGGCGCGCGCTGCGGCGCGGGTGGACGGTGCAGCCCGACGAGCGCGTCGTGCTCGTCGACGACATCCTGACCACCGGCCTCTCGCTGCTCGAGACGGTCGCCGCGGTGCGGGCGGCCGGTGCGGAGCCGCTGGCGGCCGCGGTCCTCGTCGACCGTTCCGCCGGACCGATCGAGGGCGCGCCGCCGCTCCACGCCCTGGGCAGGATCGAGATTCCCTCCTGGGACGCTGCCGACTGCCCGCTGTGCGCCGCGGGCTCCGCGCCGGTCAAGCCGGGCAGCCGCTGAGCACGGGCTCGCTGGATGTGCGCTCCGGCGCACGGATCCGGCACCCTGACCTGAGAACGTGCGCACCAGCGCACCTAACTACGAACTTCGGCCCGTCTGATGGCTATTCAGGATCATGTTGTGCGCCTCGGCGCACGATCCGCATCTCCGCTGCGCCTGGGTGGCTTTGGTTCGTAGTTACGTGCGCCCCGGCGCACGCACAACGTCCCCAGAGCCGACATGTGCGCCGGGGCGCAGGAAATGGGCGGACCGGCCGGACCGGGTTGGCTGCAGGCGCTACTCGATGCCCGGACCCGCGCCGATGCCCTCGCCGGGACGTGCCGGCTCGACGTGGTCGGGGGCATCGTGGTCGTGCTCTGGCTCGCCCCACAGGACCTCGGTGATCCGCGCCGGCGGCCACGCACCGTCGTCGGGGACGATGCCCGCCTCCGCCTCGAGCGGGATGCCGATCGGCGCCACCAGGTAGCGACCGGCCAGGCGCCGCGCGGCGGCGTCCAGCGCGAAGCCGGCCTTGGCACGGTGGAACGTGACTGTCACGTCGGCGCTCACCACCGGGTCCGACGCCTGGCCGCCGGTGAGGTCGATCCGCGTCGGCGTGTCGACCGCCAGCACGCTGCAGGGCCGCCCGTCGGCGCGGGCATGGGAGCGGATGGCGTTGACGAGATCGACGGCGGTCGAGATCGGCTCGCGCAGCGGCCCGCTGGCACCGGACCCCAGCAGCGCGTCGACGAGGAGGGTGGCGGTGGCGATCCGCTCCCGCAGCTGCAGCAGCAGGTCCGGCGTGGGAGCCACGAACAGCTCCAGCGCGCCTGAAGCTGCCATCGCCTGCAGGACGTTCCAGTTGTGACCTGCCGCCCCGCCGTGAAGCCGGCCCGCGTCGCCCACCAGCACCGCCAGCACCCGGCGCCCGGTGGCCGACAGCCGTCGCGCGACGACGAATCCGTCGCCGCCGTTGTTGCCCGGGCCGCACAGGATCGACACCAGCGGCGCCGCGACGAGCGGGCCGCCCGGCCCGCGGACGCCCTCCTCGAGACGGACCAGCTCGGCCAGCGCGACCTCGGTCACCGCCGCGCCGGCACTCTCCATCAGGGCGTCCTCGGTGAGCCCCAGGCGCTGGGCGGCCTCGTCGATCTCCCCCATCTCGGCCCCCCCGATCAGGACCGGCCTGGTGCGCGCCGGCCGGCCGGCGCCATCGGTCACTGCAGGGTCTTCAGGTACTCGACGACGGTGTCGATCTGCGCGTCGCTGAGGTTGTAGGGGTCGGTCGCGAAGGCGGGCATGCCGGCGCGCATCGCCGGATCCGAGGTGCGCTCATCGGTACCCGCGATCCACAGGTGGATCCAGTTGTCGGGCTCCTCCTCGGCCAGGCTGACGAGGTTCTCGCTCTTCGGGCCGCTGCTGATCCCGATCAGGCTGGGGAACGAGCCACTCCCCGAGAGATCCTGCCCGTGGCAGCCCTGGCAGCCGGCGCTCTCGATGATCGCCAGCGCCTCCCCCGCCCCGCCGCCGGGAGCCGATCCGCTGGGCAGCGGCCCCACGAGCGGGGGGTTCTCGCCGGCAAGGTTGCTGGCGGCATAGACGCCGCCCACGAGCAGGACGAAGGCGACGAGGCCCACCGCCCAGGCGGGCAGGCCGCTGCGCCGGGAGCCGATGGGAGTGGGAACGGTCATGGGGGGTCAGCTGCCTGTTGCGGGGGCGGTATCGGTGGCGGTGGCCGGCGGCGTGGTGGACGGCGCCAGCGCGTAGTCCGCGCGCGGCGCGGACGTGTAGTGCAGGAAGAAATCGAGCACGAATGCGAGCGCGCCGAGGGCGACGAGCCCGAAGCCGATGGCGGCGCCGACGTCGAACCAGATCAGGGTGGCGGCGATCTCGGCCGGGTCCGCGGCGGCGGCGCGCAGCGAGCCCTCCGCCAGGCCGCCGGCCATGAGCGACAGTCCGGTGACGGTCACGCCGGCGAACACGGCCCACAGCTGGATGTCGGTGAGCGGCGTGGCCCGCCAATCGCGACGCAGGATGCGCGGCAGGCCGTGCTCTGCGGCGGCGAACCAGGCGAAGGTCGCCATGCCACCGGTCACGAAGAGCAGCGAGCCGATGGACCAGCCGGTGCGACCCACCAGGGCCTGCACCCCCCGCAGCGCACCGACGGCGTCGAAGAGGGCGCTCGCGCCGAGGAAAGCGAGGCTGACGACCGCGAAGCCGACCGCCCCGGTCCCCAGCACCAGCGACCAGCGACCGCTGATGGTCAGGAACAGGTTGGCGATGACGATGAACGCGTGGGCGACCAGCATCATGGTGGCGGCGCTGCCGAGGCTGGTCACCGCGAACGGAACGGTGGGATCGACGAGCGTCCCGATCGCCGACCCGATGCCGAGCACGAACCACAGGGCGAGGCCGGCCAGCGCCAGCCCCGAGGAGTACAGCGGATTGCCCGTCGCGCGCGGCACGACGTAATAGAGCGCACCGACCGCCGCGCCGACGACCCAGTACACGATCACGAGGCGCAGGAAGGCGGCGGCGGCAAGGAAGCGCGCCGTCTCGTCCAGGCTGATGAACGGCAGCTCGATGAGCGCGCCCAGGCCGTAGAACCCGAGCAGCGAGATGAGACCCAGGCCCATGTACAGCAGGGAGACGTACGCCCCGCGCAGGTGCGGCAGGACGCTGCGCCAGAAGACGAGGTTGACGACGGTCAGGCCCAGCAGCGGCAGCCCGTCGATCCACCACGGCGCCTCCATCAGCAGGCCGGGCTGCGCGAGCTCGTTGACGTAGGCGGCCGCGATGCTGCCGAGGACGCCCAGGTTCCACAGGCCGAGGGCGAGGTTGGCGATGGTATCGGTCATGAGGCGCTGGCCGGTCAGGCGCGGCGTGACGTACCAGATGCCGGCGATCGCGGCGTTCGTCAGCCAGCCCCACACGAGCGCGGCGAAGAAGCCGGAGGTGACGGTCTCGTCGTTGAAGGCGACCGTCCAGTTGATGATCGGGATCTGGAAGGCGAGGTTGAGCCCCTCGGGCATTGCCTCGGGGAAGGCGGCGGGCAGCATGCGCAGGCCGATCCAGAGCAGCCCGAGCCCGGCGGCGAGGAGCAGCCAGACGGCGGCGACCGCGAACCACAGGCCGGCGGCGCTGTCCACGCCCCCGGGGACCAGGGCGCGGCCGCGGCGGGGCGGCTCGTCGTACGGGCGCAGCTTCTTGAGGTTGCCGGTCATCTGCGAGCGCTCGCCAGCCTCCTGCGGAATGGACATCGTCGAGTCAGCGGCGGCGTCACCGGCGTGAAACCGCGCCGCGACACCGGGCGCACGTGGCGATGCGCCTGGGCCGCATTGTACCCAAAGGTTTGACCGATGCGGACCCATGCCCTACCATTCGAGCTCCACCGCGGGGTGGAGCAGTGGTAGCTCGTCGGGCTCATAACCCGAAGGTCGGCGGTTCGAATCCGTCCCCCGCAACCATTTCGCATTCCAGATCTCGAGAGCCGCCTCCCGCCAGGCGGCTCTCGTGCTGTCCGGCGCCGGAACCTCGAGGGGTGGATGCTCGTCGGTCTACCACCCATCATCGCGCGCGTGCCGGGCTGGTCCTTCGAACCGGGTCTGTACGTGGTCATCCTGCTCGTCGCCGGGCTGGTGGTGCTCGCGGGCGCCGTCCTCCTCTCGGTCCAGCGAGGACGGCCCTTCTCGGCCGCGCTGCTCTACCTGGCGGTGGGCGTCGCCGCCGGCCTCGTGCTGCGGGCCTTCGGGATCAATTGGTACGAGCCGGTCGATGACGCGACGCTCTTCAGCCGCGCCGCGGAGGTCGCCGTCATCGTCTCCCTGTTCGGTGCCGGCGTGAAGCTGGACCGGGCCCTCACCTGGCGCGGCTGGCGCACCACCATCCTGCTGCTGGTGGTGGCGATGCCGCTCACCATCGCGGGGATGGCGCTCCTCGGCGCCTGGCTGGTGGGAATGACCGTTGCCAGTGCCGTCCTGCTCGGCGCCGTCCTCGCCCCGACCGACCCCGTCCTCGCGGAGGACATCCAGGTCGGCGGACCGATGCAGGACGAGCCCGAGGACGAGGCCCGTTTCAGCATCACGGCCGAGGCCGGGCTCAACGACGGCCTCGCCTTCCCGTTCGTGATGTTGGCCCTGCTCGCATACGAGCGCGGATTCGGCGCGTTCGGTGATTGGTGGTGGGAGTGGGCGACGGCCGACCTCTTCTACCCGGTGATCGGGGGCGTGCTGCTGGGAGCGGTCGCGGGCCGCCTGCTGGCGAGCGCCACCTACCGCGTCCTCGACCGCGGCTGGTTGGTGAACCCGTTCGACGCCTTCGTGGCACTCGGAGCCGTGTTCGCGGTATACGGGCTGACCGAGCTGGTCGAGGCCTATGGGTTCCTGGCCGTCTTCGCGGCCGGCGTCGCGTTCCGGCGCTACGAGCACCGCCACGAGGTCAACCAGCGACTGCACGAGGTAGCGCTGGTGTTCGAGAAGCTCGCCGAGCTGGCCGTGCTGCTCCTGCTCGGCAGCGTGCTGCCGATCGGCGGCGTGCTCGAGCTTGGATGGCCTGTGATCGTCGCGGCGGCAGGGCTGATCCTGGTCGTGCGGCCGCTCGCGGTGCTGGTCAGCCTCTTGCCAAGCAGGCTACCGTGGCGGCAGCGCCTCTTCATCGCCTGGTTCGGGATTCGCGGAATCGGGTCGATCTACTACCTCGGCTTCGCGTTTGCGGCCATCACCCCGTCCGACGCGCGCCCCTTGTTCAGCGTCGTGGCGGTCGCGGTTCTCCTCTCGGTCGTCCTGCACGGCCTCTCCAGCTCCCGCCTCACCCGTCTGCTGCTGGCCGCGGAACGACGCTGACCGTCAGCGGCGCGAGGCGATCCAGCGCCAGAGCACGAAGAGCGCGACGATCGCGACCAGCTGGCCGCCCATGACGATCCGGTTCACGTCGATCGCCGGCTGCCATTCCACCGCGCCGTTGCGAATGACGTAGGCACCGGCCGGCTTGGCGGTGACCCCGAAGCCGCCGCCGCCGTTGTGCTCGGTGTCCTCACCCCCGCCACCGCCCCCGCGGACCTTGGCGGCAGGGATCACCGTCATCCCGTCGCGCTCGATCGCCTCGCCGAACACGGTCTGCGCGCGCATCGCGTCGCGCACGCCGGTCAGCATCTCGTCAACCTTCATGGCGTGGGCCTCCATCATCGGTCTGGGCGTTGGACGTTCAGTCTGGACCGATGGCGGCACCGCGCCAAGTCACGCCGACTCAGGTGGGCCGGTGGGCTCCGGGCACCATCTCGGCCACGGCGTGGTGGATCCCGTACCGATCCAGCAGGGCGAGGTACGGGTCCGGGTCGAGCTGCTCGGGAATGAGCACGCCGCTGCCCGACCAGGCACCCGTCGCGATGAGCTCCATGGCGATCACCGGGTTGAAGCCGGTCTGCCAGCCGACGACCTGCGAGCCGTAGCGCGCCATCGTCTCCTCCGCATCGGCCATCTGGTAGTGGAACGTCTCGCGCGGCTTGCCGTCCTTGCGACCGATGACCCACGTCCCGACGATCGCGCGGCCGCGCATCCGGTCCCCCATCGTGATCGGGTCGGGGACCACCGCCGCCACCACGTCACGCGGGCTGACCTCCACGCCACGGACACGCACCTTCTCGGTGCGATCCAGGCCGATGTCGTGGAGGAACTTGAGCTTCTCGATGAAGTCGGCGCCGAGCGCGTACTTGAACGTGACCCGCCTGGCGTCGATGACACGCGGCACGAGGAGGACCTCCTCGTGCTCGACGTTGACACACTCGACCGGACCGATGCCCTCGGGGAAGGGGAAGGCCTCCGGCGCGCTGAAGGGCTCGGTCGTGTGCCAGCCGCCGTCCTGCCAGACGACCGGCGGGTTGAGGCATTCCTCGATCGTGGTCCAGATGCTGAACACCGGCGCGAACGCGAACCCGGGAATGTGGAGGTCGCCGCCGTCGCGAATGTGGACCTCGTCCACCTCGTCGTACAGGTGCTTGGCGGCGTGCGCGGCGAATACGTCGGTCAGGCCGGGGTCCATGCCCATCCCCAGGAGCGCCATCCGCCCGCTGGCTGCCCACGCGTCGGCCCTCGCGAACTGCTCGTCGCCGAGCTTGAGGCCCGGCAACTCGTACGGCCGCTCGGGGTGCGGCTTCGACAGCGAGTTGGCCATGTCCATGTAGTGGACGCCGGCACCGAGCGCGCCCTCGAAGATGGGCATCACGAAGCGTGGATCGACCGCGTTCATCACCAGGTCGACGCGGTGCTGCCGCGCAGCGGCCGTGACCGCTTCGGTGCTCGAGGCGTCGAGGGCAATGGCCGGGAAACGCTCCGCGTCGTTTAGGCGGTCGGCCAGTGCGCCGGCGCGAGCAGCGTCGACATCGGCGAGGACCATCTGCTCGCACCAGTCACGGTCGGCCCCCAGGCGCGCGATCGCCTCGCCAACGGTGCCGACGCCGAGGAGCAGGATTCTCATGAGAGTGCCATCCGTTTCGCAAGCGGGTTTCCGTCAGGTCGTGACGGCACGCGTCTGCGCGACGCAGATCCCGGTGCCGGTGGGCGCCCTCCGCTGATTCGGTGGCCGAATGGACCATTCTCCGTGGTCTCGGTGGCGCAGCGCCGATCCTATCACGCGTTCGGCGGAGGCCGGCTAGCTCGGCGTGTAATTCCAGGTGCGCACGTCGACGGGCACGATCCGGATGACGTATCCCGGCTCGGGGTAGTCGGCCACCAGCTTCGCCGCGTGCTCGGCGTCGTAATAGCGCTCCGCGGTGCGTCGCATGACGCCGAAGTAATCCTCGTCGGTCACGGTCGCCTCGCCACGCAGCTCAATCCCGCGGTACGGGGGGTCGGGCGTGGAGATGACCAGGCTCACGCGTGGGTCACGTTGCACGTGCCGCACCTTGCCGGCCGATTCACGGTCGACCCAGACGTGGAAGGCGCCGTCGCGCCACTCGAACCAGACCGGCGAGAGCAGCACGGTGTCGTCGCGACGCCGCGTGGCGAGGACGGCGACGATCGGGGCCTCGAGGAGGTCAATGACGTCGGCGGGGAACTGCGGTACATCGGTCATGGCGTGGAGTGGTGTCTGCGCATCGGTCTATTCTGAACGGTGGGCCGTTAGCTCAGCGGTAGAGCAGGGGACTTTTAATCCTCGTGTCGTGGGTTCGATCCCCACACGGCCCTCCATCACGCGCCGGTTGGCCGATGAGTCGCGGATCGATCGATGGTCCAACCATCACCAACCCGCCGCAAGGAGCCATGACCATGAAGCTGACCGCATCGATGATGCTCACGCTGGACGGCGTGTACCAGGGTCCGGGAGGCCCCGACGAGGACCGGCGTGGCGGGTTCGAGCGCGGCGGCTGGACGGAGGCGCACGCCGACGAGGACATGTGGCCCTTCCTCACCGCGTGGTTCGAGCGGGCCGATGCGCTGCTCCTGGGGCGCAGGACGTGGGAGATCTGGGAGCCGTACTGGCCGCTCCACGACAGCGGCGATCCGGTCTCGCACGGCATTAACGTCCTGCCCAAGTACGTGCCCTCGACCACGCTCAAGAATCCGACCTGGCAGAACACACACGTCATCGACCGCGACGCTGAGGCGGCGATTCGCGAGCTCAAGGCCCGGCCCGGTCGCGAGCTCCAGCTCCACGGCAGCGGCGTCCTCCTCCGCTGGCTGCTCGAGCGCGACCTCGTCGACGAGCTCAACCTGCGGATCTACCCGGTCATCGTGGGCGACGGGCTGCGGCTCTTTCCCGAGCGCGGCCCGACGCACGACTTCGAGCTGGTCGAGTCGCGCTCGACATCGAAGGGCGTGATGATCCAGACCTACCGCCACAACGGCCGCGCGATCTTCGCGACCGCGGGGGAGTGACGCCGAGCCGGCCTCCATCCTGAGGCTCGCGAGGAGCCCTGCCGTGCGCTCCGGCCTGCGGCTTGCGACCATGGCCCCGCGATGCGTCGAGTTCCACCTTCCCGCGGCTCCGTGCTGCTCCTGCTGCTGGGCATGGCGGGGACCCTCGGCGCGTGTGCCCCCGTCGCGCGAGCGGGGTCCCTGCCGCCGACGCTCAGCCTGACCGCCGTCGGCGGCGCCCAGATCGCGATCCAGAACGGGATCCCGGTGCCGACGTTCGATCGGCAGCCGCGACGCACCGTCACCCTCGACGGCCAGTGGCGCGTGGAGCGCGTCGTCTTCGACGCCGACCTGTCGCTCACCGACCGCGAGACCTCGTTGCCGGGCATCATGGCCGAGGCGGCCGGCCGCGAAGCGCCCACCTTCCGCGACGGCACCTGGGAGACGCTCGCGGTCCCCGGCTCCCTCAACCCGCCACCGGAGCGCCGTGAGACCGGCGGCTGGTATCGGCGCCAGTTCCTCGTGCCGGCCACCTGGGACGGGATGTCGGCGGTGCTGAAGATGGAGGCGGTCAACTACATCGGCGACGTCTGGATCAACGGCGCGTGGGTGGGCTACCACGAGGGCGGTTACACCCCGTTCGCCTTCGACGTCTCGCCGCAGCTGATCCCCGGCGCGATCAACACCATCGCGGTCCGGGTCGACAACCCGGCCTGGGGCAGCCGCAACGACATCCTGCCCTGGGGGCTCGCCGACTGGTGGAACTACGGCGGCATCACCGGCTCGGCATGGATCGAGGCGACGCCGTCGACAGCGGTCATCCGGGCCGATGTCGTCCCGCACCTCGACGGCATCGACGTGCGGGCGGTCGTCCAGCAGCCTCCGACGGCCATCGGTGCGCCACCGGCGGAGGACGAAGTGGCGGCGGCATCGGTCGCTGCGACGTCATCGGCCTCGCCGTCCGGAACGCCCTCCCCGACGCCTTCCGAGGCCGGCGACGAGGCCGGCATCACGGTGCGCTTCCGGATCTTTCCCGCCGAGCTCCGTCCCGACAACCTCACCAATCCCTACGCCCGGGCGCTGGTCCCGGCGGGCGCTGCTCCCATCGCGACCCACGACGTCGACCTGGGCGAGCTCGCGAAAGGCGAGATGGCGCTCGCGGAGGCGAGCTTTCTCATGGGCGGGCCGGACCTGTGGACCCCGGCCCAGCCCGCCCTCTACGTCTTGCAGACCAGCATCGTCGACGGCGCCACCCGGCTCGACGCCACATGGTCGACATTCGGCCTCCGGCACGTGACCGTCGACCCCGAGCGCCCACGCCTCCTCCTCAATGGGCGGCCGGTCATGCTCGTCGGGGTCGGGCTGCACGACGAGGTGCTGGAACCGGGCGAGACCGAGACGGCGCGCAGCGCACATCGGGCCCGGTCACCGGTTCAGCTCCTGGCACAGCTGGGTCGAGCGCGGGACGTCGGCGCGACGCTCATCCGCGCCGGGCACACGCCCGCCAACCCGATGCTGCTCATGCTCGCCGACCGCCTGGGTTTCGCGGTATGGGAGGAGATCCCGCTCTACCATTACACCCCGCTCACGTTCGGCATCGCGATCGACCGCGGCATCGCCGAGCAGATGCTGCGCGAGATGGCGCTGCGCGACATGAACCGGCCATCGGTCTTCTTCCACGGCCTCGCCAACGAGTCGACCGGGGTCGAGGAACGAGAGGAGGCGCTCGAGATCCTGCACAAGGCCGACCGCGAGATCGACGGCACCCGTCTCACCGGGCAGGCCGCCTACGGCTTTCAGCCCGACGACGCGACCCAGGGGCCGCTCGACGTCGCCGGATACACGCTCTACCACGGCGTCTTCTATGGGACCGATGCGGCCGCCGGCACGGCGGCGGCCCTCGAGACCGCCCACGCGACCTACCCCGACAAGCCGATCCTCGCCCTGGAGTTCGGTCGTTGGTCGGACGACGCGCGCGGCCTCACCGCGCAGCGCAGCATCTTCGACGACACGTTCGCCGAGCTCCTGCGTCGCAGCGATCGCCGCGTCGGCGGCTACGTCGCGGCAGCGGTGTGGTGGACGCTGGAGGACTACACCACGCGGCAGCCCGGCATCGCCATCGAGCATTTCGGGCTCTACGACGGCCTGGGCCAGCTGCGACCGGCGGGCGAGGCCGCCGCCACCGCGTTCGGGCAGGTGGCGGGCGGTGATCGCGAGCTGGGGATCGAGTCATCCGTGCGGCGGGCGGAGGCGGTGCAGGAGACGCGCGACGGCCCGCAGCTGCTGCTGTTCGTGGGCTACGGGATCCTCGCCGTGGTCGCCATCCTGGGCGGCATCCTCGCGGCGCTGGTGGGGCGCGGCGGGCGCAGTGTGGGGCGCGGCGTGCGGTCCGCGCGATGACCCTCGTCCACGGCCGCCTGGCGGCCGTCTCGGTGCGTGCCTCGTTCGGCGCGGGGGCCTGGGTCGGCTTCGCGCTGGGCGTGGTGGCGGGGGCGATCGCGGGGGCGCTACTGGTGTGGTTCGCGGGCACGGTGCTCGACTGGCAGCGCGACCTCGGCTTCACCCTCGGCGTCACGCGCCGCCTGCTGCCGTTCGGCGACCAGATCGCGGCGCTACGCTGGCTGAGCGGCACCTGGTGGGCGGTCATCCCCGCCAGTGCGGTGGCGGTCGGCCTCCTGGGCGCGTTGGTGGGCGGCTTCATCGGCGGCCTCCTGGCGGCCGCCTACAACCGCTCGCCGCGTCATGCGAGCGTCGTGGTCGAGCTGCCGGACGGCGCTGACGCGCTGGAAGCGGGCGCGGAGCGGTAGCATGGCGCTGATGACCATTGACGACGATCGCGTACCGGCCTATGCCATCAGCTGGCTGGTGCTCGGGTGCATGGCGGTGGGCATCGTGGCCGGCCTGCTGTTGATGCTGCGCCCGGCCTGATGCGGCTGCCGTTCATTCCACGCGAGGAGGCGTTCTTCGACCTCTTCGTGGCCGACGCGGCGAACATGCTTGCCGGGGCGCGCCTGCTCGACGAGCTGTTCCGCTCGTACGGCGACCGGGAGCGGCTGGCGAGCCAGCTGCGCGACGCCGAGCATCACGGCGACCAGCTCAGCCACGAGATCGGCCAGAAGCTCAACTCGACGTTCGTCACGCCCATCGATCGCGAGGACATCCACGCCCTCATCAGCCGGCTCGACGACATCATCGACCTCATCGAGGAGGTCGCCGACACCTGCATCCTGTACGGCATCGAGGCCCCTACACCGGAGGCCAGCCAGCTGTCCGGCATCATCGTCCAGCAATGCGAGGAGCTCCATCGGGCGCTGGGCAAGCTGAAGCAGTTCAAGGGCGTCCAGGAGCACTGGATCGAGGTCCATCGGCTCGAGAACGAGGGCGATCGGATCGGTCGCCGGGTCGTCGCCGACCTCTTCAACAACGGGCACGACGCGCTCGAGGTGCTCAAGTGGAAGGAGGTCTACGGGCTGCTCGAGGAGGCGATCGACGCGTGCGAGGACGCCGCCAACGTCATCGAAGGGATCGTCGTGAAGCATGCCTGAGGGCTTCTCCCTCACCCTGATCGCCGTCCTCGCCCTGGCGGTCATCTTCGACTACATCAACGGCTTCCACGACACCGCGAACGCGATCGCGACCAGCGTCAGCACGCGGGCCCTGAAGCCGCAGCACGCGATCCTGATGAGCGCGGTCGCCAACTTCACCGGCGCCCTCATCGGTACCGAGGTCGCCAAGACGGTCGGGTCGGGCCTGATCCAGACGCAGTTCGAGAGCCAGGCGGTGGTCGCCGCGGCGCTCATCGGTGCCATCGCCTGGAACCTGCTGACCTGGCGCCTGGGAATCCCGTCCTCGTCGAGCCATGCGCTGATCGGCGGCCTGCTCGGCGCGGTGGCCATCGCGGCGGGCTTCGGCGCGTGGAAGATGGACGGCGTCATCGGCAAGGTGCTGGTGCCGCTGGTCGGCTCGCCGATCCTCGGCTTCCTGATCGGGTTCGGGCTCATGGTCCTTCTGCTCAACGTCTTCCGGCGCGCCAACCCCCGGCTCATGAACGACCGATTCCGCCGCCTCCAGGTGATCAGCGCCGCCTACATGGCCTTCAGCCACGGCAGCAACGATGCGCAGAAGACGATGGGCATCATGACCCTGGCCCTCGTCACCGCCGGGATCCAGACCACCTTCGACCCGCCGATCTGGGTCATCCTGCTGGCGGCCAGCGCCATCAGCCTCGGGACGGCGGCGGGCGGCTGGCGGATCATCCGCACCATGGGCACCAAGGTCGTGAAGCTGGACCCGGTCCACGGCTTCGCGGCCGAGACGACGGCGGCCAGCATCATCTTCGGCGCCTCGCATCTGGGGATGCCGGTCAGCACCACCCACGTCATCAGCAGCGCGATCATGGGCGTCGGCTCCACCGGCCGCCTCTCAGCGGTCCGGTGGGGCGTGGCACGCAGCATCGTCATCGCCTGGGTGCTCACCATCCCGGCCGCGGGGCTCACGGCGGCGGTCGCCTATCTCCTCCTGCGGCCCATCCTCGTCTGAGGCCCGGCGGCGTCGTCATCCTGGCCGCTGGGATCCTTCGATCGCGTTGACGAATCGTTGACGCTGCGCTGAGGCCCGGTTAAAGGCCGCGGCCGATGCTCCGGTGCATGAAGCCGATCGATGCACCTGAGGAGCCCTTCGTGACTCATCCCGCGCGGATCTCGAAGCGCACCCTGCTGAGCGCCGCCCTGAGCGGCGTCCTCACGCTCGCCGCCTGTACCAGCGGAAACGGCGGTACGTCGACACCGGCTGGCAGCGACGGGGGCCTCAACGGCGAGATCATCGTCTCCGGGTCATCCACCGTGGAGCCCATCACGTCCATCGTTCTCGAGGACTTCGCCGCCGCCAACCCGGACGTCACCTACGAGGTCGATGGGCCTGGCACCGGTGACGGCTTCGCCCTCTTCTGCGACGGCCTCACCGACGTCAGCGACGCCTCGCGCGCGATCACTGACGAGGAGGTCGCCACCTGCGAGACCAACGGGGTCGACTTCGTCCAGCTCAAGGTCGGCATCGACGGCCTGTCGGTCATCACCGCGGTCGACAACACCGACGTCACCTGCCTCAGCTTCGGTGACCTGTACGCCCTCATCGGTCCCGAATCGCAGGGCTTCGATACCTGGGATGCCGCGAACGACCTGGCGTCCGAGCTGGGCTCGGACTTCGGCGAGACACACGCGCCATATCCCGCTGCGCCCCTCGAGATCACCGGTCCCGGCGAGGAGTCGGGGACCTTCGACAGCTTCGTCGAGCTCGTGATGGCCGATCCCGCGGAGGCGCGCGGGGCCCATGAGACGACGCGTCCCGACTACCAGGCCAGCGCCGATGACAACGTCATCATCGAGAATGTCTCGGGCTCGGACAGCTCGCTCGGATGGGTCGGCTTCGCGTTCGCCGACGAGAACGCGGAGCGCGTCAAGCTGCTCGCGGTCGACGGTGGCGACGGGTGCGTGGCGCCCACCCCCGAGACGATCGCCAGCAACGAGTACCCCATCTCGCGCGACCTCTACATCTACGTCAACGTCGACAACGCCGCCGCAAACCCGGCGCTCGCCGCCTTCGTGGACTACTACCTCTCCGACGCCGGGATCGCCGCCGTCACCGAGGCGGACTACGTCGCCCTCGACGCCGCCGCGCTCGAGGAGACCCGGGCGGCGTGGGAGGGCCGCTGATCACGGCCGCGCTCGATGCCCGCGCGTTCCAGATCGCCCCGCGCCGCCGGCGGCGCGAGGCGATGGTCCGCCTGCTCTTCGTCGGGGCGGCTGGCGTCTCGGTATTGCTCAGCGCGGCGATCGTGCTCTCGCTGATCGGCAATGCCGCGACGTTCCTGATCCAGGTCGACAAGACGAGCCTCGTCAGCGACGGCTGGTTCCCGCGGCGCGGGATGTACGACCTCCGCACCATCGTGACCGGGACGCTCATCATCGCCGGCATCGCCATGCTGGTGGCAGCGCCACTCGGCCTGGCGGCGGGACTCTACCTGTCCGAGTACGCCTCGTCGCGCTCGCGCCGCATCCTGAAGCCGGTGATCGAGGTCCTGGCGTCGATCCCCAGCGTCGTGCTCGGCTTCTTCGCGCTGACCTGGCTCAGTCCCACGGTGGTGCAGCCGCTCACCGGAGCGCCGCTGTCGAACATGCTCGTTGCCGGCGCGGCGGTCGGAATCCTGATCACGCCCCTTGTCGCATCGGTCTCCGAGGATGCCCTGCACGCGGTCCCGATGTACCTGCGCGAGGCGGCCTACGGACTCGGCGCCCGCCGCCGGACGACGAGCCTCGAGGTCGTCGTCCCGGCCGCCGTCTCGGGCATCGTGGCGGCCCTGTTGCTCGCCTTCTCCCGCGCGATCGGCGAGACGATGGTCGTCGCGATCGCCGCCGGCGGAACGGGCGGCTCGCTGCTCCAGCTCAACCCGCTCGAGCAGGGCCAGACGATGACGGCGGCCATGACGGCGCTCGCCATCGGCTCGGACCGCGTCCGTGGGGCCGAGCTGACGTTCGAGAGCCTCTTCTTCGTGGGCCTGCTCCTGTTCGCCATGACGCTGGCCCTCAACCTGGCGTCGGAGGCGTTCGTGCGTCGCGTTCGGAGGGCGTACTGATGACTGCCCGGACGCAGGCCGTCCCGGCTCGCGAGGCGGTCGCGGCCCGCCTGCGCCGTGGCGCGGGCGATCCGCGTGGAACCGTGCTCCAGGCGCTTCTGCTGGCGTCGCTGCTCATCGCCCTTGGCGTTCTGGTGGTCCTCCTTGCGGACGTCGTGACGCGCGCCGCGCCGACCTTCGTCGAACGTGGAGCCGACGTGATCACGGCTCCCCTGTCGGCGAGGCCGGCGCGGGCGGGGATGCTCCAGGGCATCATCGGGTCGCTGCTGCTGATGGTGTTCGTCATCGCCATCGCCTTCCCCCTCGGCATCGGCGCGGCCGTCTACCTGGAGGAATACGCTCGCGACCGCGGCTCGACCCGCTTCATCCGCACGAACGTGCGCAACCTGGCCGGTGTGCCATCGATCGTCTATGGGCTCCTCGGCCTGGCCGTCTTCGTCACCCTCCTCGGCATGGGTCGCTCGGCGATTGCCGGTGGCCTGACGCTGGCCGTGCTGGTGCTGCCGATCGCGGTCATCACCACGTCGGAGGCGCTGCGCGCCGTGCCGGCCTCGATCCGCGAGGCCGCCTTCGGGGTCGGCGCGACGCGCTGGGAGACGATCCGCAGCCACGTCCTGCCGTATGCCACGCCGGGCATCCTGACCGGCACCATCCTGTCGCTGGGCCGCGCATTCGGCGAGACGGCGCCGCTCATCATGGTGGGCGCGGTGGTCGGCACGTTCAACGGCGTCGACCCGGTGGCGATGCTGACCGGCTCCTACACCTCGCTCCCCACGCTCGTCTACAACTGGTCGCGAGAGCCACAGGAAGACTTCCGCGCCCTGACCGCGGCGGCCATCGTCGTCCTGCTGGTGGTCATCGGCCTGGTGAATGCGACTGCGATCTACCTCCGCAACCGATACGACCGCCGATGGTGACCCCCATGACAACCAACCCCGAACGTACGACGATACCGATCGTGACCCTCGTCCCTGCGCCGACCGCGCCGCCCGAACCCGAGCCCGACGCCGCCGAAACGGTGTTCGAGCTCGATGACCTCTCGTGCTACTACGGCTCGTTCCGCGCGGTGCGCGACATCTCGCTGCGCATCCCACGCAACCGGATCACCGCCATCATCGGCCCGTCGGGATGTGGGAAAAGCACCCTGCTGCGCAGCTTCAACCGCATGAACGACCTCGTGGACGGTGCTCGCATCGACGGCACGATTCGCTATTACGGCGTCGACCTGTACGACGACCGCGTCGACCCCGTGGAGGTCCGGCGCCGCATCGGGATGGTGTTCCAGAAGCCCAACCCGTTCCCCAAGTCGATCTACGACAACGT
>JAICQM010000124.1 GCA_025937875.1 Chloroflexota bacterium | reverse complement strand
ATCCGCGCGAGCTGCGCCGGCTGCGCGCCGAGCTCATGGCAGGCCTCGACATCCCGCTCCCCGGCGTGGCGGAGGTGGCCGACCACGTCGACCACGTGGCGCGCGTCGCGGGCCACAACCACGTCGGCATCGGCGGTGACTTCGACGGCAGCCTCCTCTTCCCGGTCGGCCTGGCGGACGTGGCCGCCTACCCGCACCTGTGGGCCGAGCTCATCGCCCGCGGCTGGACCGATGCCCAGCTCGCCGCCCTCGCCAACGGCAACGTGCTGCGTGTCATGCGCGCCGCCGAGGCGGTTGCCGCGGCCGGGGTCGCCGCGTGACCGAGCGGCTGCCGGTCCTCAACGTCCTGCTCGTCCGGCACGCGGAGGCGATCCCGGTCGGCAGCCCCGGCTACGAGGATCGCGACGACGACCGGCCGCTGACGGCCGCCGGCGAGCAGGCCGCGCTCGATCTCGCCGACGAGCTGGAGCCGTACCAGCTGCACGCCGTCTACTCCTCGCCCTATGCGCGCTCGGTGGCGACCGTCGAGCCGACCGCCCAGCGCCGCATGATGCGGGTCACCGTGCTCCCCGACCTGCGGGAGCGGCTCCTGACCACCGAATCGCGTCCCGACTGGGAGGACCACCTGACGCGCTCGTGGAGCGACCTGGACTACCGCCTGCCGGGCGCCGAATCGGGGCGCGAGGCCCAGGTCCGCGCCCGCGCCCAGCTCGACCTGCTGCGGAGCCGTCACGCGGCAGGCGGCACGGTGCTCGTCGGCAGCCACGGCAACCTGATCAGCCTGCTGCTGGCCACCCTCGAGCGAGGCGTCGATCTCGCCTTCCACCTCGCCATGCCGAACCCCGCGATCTACCACCTCCAGCACGATGGGGTCGGGTGGCGGGTGATGGGCGGCCACGGATTCCGCGACGCCGCCCAGGACAGCTGACCCGGCGGCCTAACGGACCCGCGCGAGCGTCAGCCCGTCGGCGATGGGGAGCATGACGACGTCGACGCGCTCATCGGTCGCGATGGCCGCGTTGAGCTGGCGGATGGCGACCGTCGACTCCTCCCGGTTCGTCTCGTCGGCGACGCGCCCCGACCACAGCACGTTGTCGATGCAGATCAGGCCGCCGGGCCGCACGAGCCGCATGCAGGCCTCGTAGTAGGCGAGATAGTTGCCCTTGTCAGCGTCGATGAACGCCATGTCGTACGAGGCGCCGTCCGCCTCCAGCTCGCCCAGCGTCTCGAGGGCGGGACCGATGTGCAGCTCCACGCGCTCGTCGACCCCAACATCGGCCCACGCCTGGCGCGCCCGCGCGGTGAACTCCTCCGAGATGTCGCAGCACGTCAGCCGGCCACCGGGCGGGAGCGCCAATGCCATGGCGGTGCTGCTGTAGCCGGTGAACGTACCGATCTCGAGCACCCGCTCCGCACCGATCAGCTGCACCAGCATCCCCAGGAAGGCGCCCTCCTCCGGCGCGACCTGCATCGAGGCGTTCGGCAACTGAGCGGTATCCTCGCGCAGCCGGGCAAGCGCCCGGGGCTCGCGGATCCCGTACCGCATCAGGTAGTCGAAGACCGCTGGATCCAGGTTCGTCGTGCTCATGGCCGGAGGATAGCGCCGGGTGGCGCTGGACGGGGGCGGCCCGTGCTCCCCGCGCTTGATGCGCGCGGCTTGGTCGTCAGTCCCGTGATCCGGGACGGGTGGCCCTCGGGAGCTCCCTGGCGCAGATCCGTTCGTCGGTCAGAAGTTGCCATTCAGCCGTGGAGCGGCTGGTAGGCGCATCTGATCGCCGGCGCCGACGGCGGCTGAGCGTGGCCGAGGCCCATCACACCGCCGCCAGAGCACGAAAACGCTCCTACCAGCCGTACCACGGCTCAGTGGTGATGCTTCGGGGCAAGGTGGTCGATACGAGCCGTACCACGGCTACATGGCGACACCGCGCCACCGAATGGTCCCGCGGGAACGCGACCGAGCTAGAGGCCCTCGAAGAGGTCCCGCTCGTCGAGGCCGGACGGGAGGGGCTCGTGGCCCCGCCAGCGGGCGAGGATGAACGACTCGGGGCTGAGGGCATCGGCCGCGAGGTCATCGGGGAGGCCGAGCAGCCAGCCCAGGTCCTGGGCCTGGGTGCGATGGCAGGCCATGCAGGCCCGCTTGCGATCGCCCACCGCGGCGACGTCGACGCGGGTGGTGATCGCCGACTCGGGAACGCCGAAGCCCTCGTCCTCCGCTCCCGCCTCGAGCTGCTCGCCGGCCTGGCGCACCGCGGCCGCGTTGGACGGGTTGAGCTCGTCGGCCGCGTACTGCTCGATCGATTCGTCGAAGTCCCACGGCAGCTCGATGCCGCGCTCCTTCATCGCCATCATCAGGCCGAACCAGCGCTCGCGCGGGAAGGCGGTCTCGTACAGCTTCGCCACCGCGTGCGGCGGCCCGGCATCGGGGTAGCGCGACGGATCGGCGGCGGCCTCGTACGCCCCGACCGCCACGCGGTGGGCGTTGATGTGGTCTGGATGGCCGTAGGCGCCGTTGCTGTCGTAGCTGACCATCACCGCCGGTCGCGACTCGCGCACGATGCGCACCGCGCGCCCGATCGCCTCGTCCAGGTCGGCCTGCCAGAACGACTCGGGATGGTTGTTGGCGTCGGTGTCCATCATCCCCGAGTCGCGATAGCCGAGCATGTGCAGCCGCACCGCCCCGCCACCCAGGGCGTCGAGGGCACAGTCCAGCTCGGCCCGCCTGATCTCGGCCAGCCGCGGCCGTGCCTCCTCCGGGTCCAGGGTGGGATCGTGGATCTCGCCCTCGGCGCCATCGGTACAGGTGACGAGGTCGACGCGCCGCCCGGCGTCGACGGCTGCAGCGATCAGGCCGCCGGTGGTCATCGCCTCGTCGTCGGGATGGGCGTGCACGAGCAGGATGCCGCCGTGCTCAGCCATGGACCGATGCCTCACGCAACGCGGTCCGGGCATCGCGCTCGCCACGCTCGACCATGGGACCGATGCGGCTGAAGTTCCAGGCCGGGGTCATCCCCAGCCGAGGGCTGATGAGCAGGTCGGCCGGCTCCTCGTGGACCGGATCGGCCCAGCGGGCGGCCAGCAGGGCCAGGTAGCGCCGCGCGGTGAGGGCGTCGCCGGCCTCGCCGAGTGCCCGCGCGAACGTGCGCAGGAAACGCGCACCGAGCGGGCTGCCGAGGAGGGCCGGCTTGGGAGCGTCGACCCGCACCCCCACCACGGGGAGCTCCGGCCACAGCTGCCGCGCGATGCTGACCGGCACCGCCTCCCACAGGCCGGCGTCGCACCACACCGCCGCGCCGTCGTGGGTGGGGCTGAAGAAGAGCGGCACGGCGATGCTGCGCGTGAGCGCGCTCACCAGGTCGCCGCTGCGGATGGCGGTCGTGGTCCCGGTGACGAGGTCGTAGGCGGTGATGGCGAGCGGCAGCGGGAGCTCCTCGATCCGCGGGTTGCCCAGCTCGCGGCCCATCGCCTCCAGGACGGGGGCGCTGTCGAACAGGGCGTAACGGCCGCGGCGCCGGATGTGGCGATACACCGGTGTCCGGCGCGCCATGGCCTCCATCCGGTCGGCCGGGTAACCCGCGGCGATCCCGGCCCCGACGATGGCGCCCATGCTGGTACCGACGACCGCCCGCGGCGCGAGCGACGCTGCCTCCAGCGCCCGCGCCACGCCGATGTGCGCCCACCCGCGCGCCCCGCCGCCGCCGAGCGCCAGCGTGAATCCGTCCTCGAGGCGGACGGTCATGCGGTGCGGTGCTCCGCGCAGCTGCAGATCTCGCGCAGCTTGAGATAGGTGAAGAGGCCGGTGTCATGGCCGTCGGCCCAGATCGGCGCCAGTGCGTAGCGGCCGATCCACTTCACCCGCTCCAGGGTCACCTGCGGCTCGGTGAAGGCGGTCTCCAGCGTGACGAGGCCGGGCATGTTGCCCTCCCCGGCGCACAGCGCGCACGGACATGCCCGTCGGAGATCCGTCCAGTTCCACTCTCCCAGGTGGCCGTCATCCCACCGGATGCGCATCAGGCGCGCCGTCTCGTCCAGCTCGACGCCGATGGGATTGACGATCTCAGCTCGTGGGCTCATGGACCCACCATACCCCGCCGCCCCGCCATTCCGCCCCGAACGAGGCTCCGTTGCTGGTGATCATGGTCGGCGCCTTGCCGTCGACGAGGTCCCAGACGTACAGGTTCTGGACCACGCCACCATTGCTCCCGGTGGTGCCCAGCGTGAAGGACACCTCCGAGCCGTTGGGCGCCCAGCGCATGTGCGACACCCTCCCGGCGACGGCGGTGCTGGCGCGCTCGTTGCCGTCGGCATCGGTCAGGATCAGCGTCCCGCCGGCCGCGGATTCGGAGAGCGTGATCCGGAACAGGTCGTCCGGCGAGGCAAGCAGCGGCAGCCCCGTGGTCTCGGTCATCGCGCCACCCCCGGGGTCGATCTCGTAGGTCGCCGGGGCGCCGAGCACCCAGAGCAGCAGCCGGCCGTCGGTGGTGGGATAGAGGCGCACCACGCCGCCATCGTCGATGAACTGCGCCTCCTCGAGCGCCGTCTCGGCCGAGACCTGCGGGTGCGGGTAGGTCGCGGTACCGATGACCTCCTGCTCCCCCGAGACCCAGTCGATGGCCAGCACCTGCGCCACGTCATTCGCGCCGTCGCGTGCCACCCGCGCCGCGTAGACCGTCTGCGAGTCCCGCGAGAACGTGACCTCGCCCACGCCATCGGCCAGGGCACGCGCCGCCGTGTCCTCCTGGAGCGCCACGGCCCGACCGGCAATGATCGCCACGCCCCGCCGCCCGTCCGGCGCCCAGGCGAACTGTTCGACGCCCTGGTCCGCCCGCGCCAGCGTCTCCGCCTCCTCGGTGACGCTGAAGTCACGGCGGTAGAGGTAGATCGGCGACGTCGCGGTGGCGCGGCTCAGATAGATCATCTCGAGCGCACCGAAGGTGGGCGGCGGCGGTGTGGGCGTCGCGGCGACCGATGCGCTCGCAGTGCCACTCGGCGCCGGCGTCGCAGAGGGGATCCCGCTCGCGCCCAATGAGCCGAGCGGCGTGAGCACGCTTGCCGCGGCGCTCGGCGATGGCGAGCCACCGGCGAGCTGGCCGTTCTCGGAGGTGAGGATGAGGGCCAGCAGGACCAGGACGATTCCCGCCAGGGCCAGCACGATGCCGATGAGCCACGGCACCGCCTGCTCCGCCGTGCTCGGTCGCCGCCGCTCCCCCATCGTGCGACGGTCCCAGGAGGTGGTGACGGGGCCCGATTCGGCGTCGGGGCGGGGCGTCCGCGATGGCGGCTCCTTCGAAGGCTCGAGTACCGGCGCCCGCTCGGGAGCGCGCATCGGGTCGCGGCGCGGCCCGGGCTCGGGTCGCGGGCGGGGCGGGGTGACGACCGGCGGCGTGGACGTCTCTGCGGGCGGTGTGGCCGCGTCGGCTGGTGGGGTGGCCGCGTCAGGCGTGGCGGCGTCGGCGGGCGGTGTGGCCGCGTCAGGCGTGGACGTCTCTGCGGGCGGTGTGGCCGCGTCGGCAGCTGGAGTGGCGGCGCCGGGCGGCGGGAGCGGCGCGAAGATGGGCGGCTCGACGCGGGCCCGCTTCGCCGGGCCCGTCTCGGGCGTGGTCTCCGCGGTGAGGCGCTTCGCCGCCGGAGGCCCGGCCTTCGCGTCGGCTACCGGCGCGGCCTCGGCAGCTGGCACGGCCGCCGGAGCGGGTTCGGGCTTGGGCTCCGGTCGGGTCGGTTCGGGCTCGGGTTCAGGTTCAGGCTCCGGCGCCGGTTGCGGCGGCGGCATCGGTTCGGGCTTGGGCTCGGACTTGGGAACCGGTTGGGGCTCCACTTCCGGCTCGGGGACCGGTTCGGGCTCCGGTTCCGGCTCCGGGACCAGTTGGGGCTCCGGTTCCGGCTCGGGTGCGGCTTCGACGTGGCGTGGCCACGGCTCGTTCTCGGTCTCCCAGAAGGGCCGCGAGGTCAGGTACGGCGTGGGGTCAGGCTCGCCCTCCGGCGTCTCCCAGAACGGGCGGCGTTCCTGCCACGGCCAGCGCTCCGGCTCAGGCGCATCGGTT
>JAICQM010000006.1 GCA_025937875.1 Chloroflexota bacterium | reverse complement strand
CGCGGGCGACCGCTGCGGCGACGTCGTCAGCGGGGATCGGCTGGATGAGGGCATCAGGAACGCGCACCTGGTCGCCATCGGTCATGGACTCGACGATCGCGTCGGCGAACTCGGCGAACTGGGTGGCGCGCACGATCGAGCAGGGGAGACCGGACCCGGTGATGATCTTCTCCTGGGCGACCTTGGCGCGGAAGTAGCCACTGTCCGGTACGCCATCGACGCCGACGATCGACAGCGCCACGTAGTGACCGACGCCGGCAGCCCTGGAAGCCTCCACCAGGTTGGTCGCCGAGGTGGTGAAGAAGGCCATGACCGCATCGGCGTCGAACGAGGGCGAGTTGGTGAGGTCGACCAGTGCGTCCGCGCCGACGAGCGCGTCGGCCAGCCCGGCTCCGGTCAGGACATCCACGCCGGTTGATCGCGAGGCTGCGACGACGTCCTGCCCCTCGCCGCGCAGGCGCTCGACGACCTTGGTACCGATGAGTCCGCTGGACCCGACGACCGTGACCTTCATGCCCGCAGAATGCCACGATCGGGACGCAGGTGGCCGTCCCCTGCAGAGGTCGATGGCATGGCACTCATCCGAATGGACAACGTCCTGGTCGTCGTGGAGGACCTGGACGCCGCGATCGCGTTCTTCGTCGAGCTGGGCATGGAGCTCGAGGGCCGTGCGCAGCTCGAGGGAGACTGGGTGGACGGTGTCATCGGCATCGACAACGCGCGAGACGAGGTCGCGATGATGCGGACCCCCGACGGTCACAACCGTCTCGAGCTCACGCAGTTCGAACGGCCCGAGGCGGTGGGTCCGAGCCCGAAGGACCTGCCGGTGAACGCGCTGGGCTACCGCCGCATCATGTTCGCCGTCGATGACCTCGACGACACCCTGGCTCGCCTCCAGACCCATGGCGCGGAGCTCGTCCGCGACGTGGTGCAGTACGAGGACGTCTATCGGCTGTGCTTCATCCATGGTCCCTCGGGCATCATCATCGGCCTTGCAGAGCCGCTTAAGGAAGCTCAGCCGGACCCGTCAAAGAGATTCGCGCCGCCAAACGACTAGGGACGGCGGGTCGCCGAAACCTGACAGGTCCTGTCCCGACCAGCAATTACGCTGGATGGCATGAGCGAGCAGGGCTGGCGCGAGTTTCTCGCCGCCGATGATGTTGACGACTGGGCGATCCTCCACGGCGGCCCGACGGCCGTATTCAAGGTGGCGAGCCTTGCTGAAGCAGCGCGGCTGGCAGCCGCAGTCGCCGATGTGCCCGGTCTCGAGGCTCGCACGCTCCTGACCGCCGCGTCCGATCGCCTCACCGTGAAGCTCACGCGCGAGATGTGGGGCACCGAGGCGCGGCACGTCGACGTGGCACGCGCGATCTCAGCCGTAGCGCGAGAGTACGGTGCGACGCCCGACCGCAGCGCGGTCCAGGAGGTCCAGGTGGCGGTCGCTGCCAAGCCCGACGCGATCGATCTCCCATTCTGGCGCGCCGTTCTCGGCTACGCGCCATTGCACGAGGACAACTGCATCGATCCCAATGGCCAGGGCTCGACGGTCTGGATGCAGGACCTCGATCCGAACAAGCCCCTGCGCCATGCCATGCACATCGACGTATCGGTTGCGCGTGATCACGCGGGGGCGCGCATGCAGGCGGCGGTGGCGGCCGGCGGAACGGTCGTGGACGCCTCGAGCGCACCCGGCGCGTGGATTCTCGCGGATCGCTCAGGCAACAAGGTCTGCATCGCTTCATGGCCTGATGGGGCACCGACGCTGGAAGGTGACCAATCCGCCCCCGAGCTGACGATGACGAATCGTCCCGATGAGGTTGGGCAGCAGGATGACGTCGATGTTCATCGATCGCTGAAGGAAGCACCGAGACGTTTGCGCTCCGTGGCGCCATTCGCAGTTTCCCAGCTCACTGATATCGCGGAGCTGGTCGATGCCGGCACGCCGTTCCGGCCGATTCGCCTCCATTTCGGCATCAGCTCATTTGGTGCCACGTGTTGGGCCGCCCGTGCGGCGGGCGACACGCTGATCAACGCCCACGACGAGCAGGATGTCGGCGACGAGGAACTGTTCCTGGTGCTGCACGGGAAGGCGACGTTCCAGCTCGATGGCACCCGTGTCGACGCTCCGGCTGGCACGCTCGTCCATTGTCGGCCGGGGACCAGCCGGACGGCGGTCGCAGACGACGCCGGTACGACGGTGCTCGCACTGGATGGCAAGCCAGGTCAGATCTACGAGCCTCGGGGCTGGGAGCTATGGACCGGCCTGGCTCCGCTCTATACCGCCGGGCGGCATCGAGAGGTCGCCGAGCGCCTGCGGGGGATTGTCGCCAAGCACCCGGAATACCCATTGCTGTTCTTCAATCTCGCCTGCGCCGAGAGCCTCCTTGGCGAGAGCACGCCTGCGCTTGACCACCTCCGACAAGCGATCGAGCTGAACGACGAATTTCGCCAGTACGCGCTGGATGATGCAGACCTCGCATCCCTGCGCGACGATCCGCGGTTCGGGCAATTGATGGCGGGCTAGCGATCGGACGCACCGGCCGCTGCCGAAGGCAATCGCCAGGGCCTTTCGTTGACGGCACACGAAGGACGTGCCTGTGAAGTCGCCAAGCGAGATGTGAGCGCTCAGGGACGGTCATTCTGGCAACATCGACGAGTGACCCAGCGACCCCCTGATCCAGGCCCGAACGGCGATTTCGTCCACCTCCACGTCCATTCGGAGTTCAGCCTGCTCGACGGCCTCTCCCGCATCCCGGAGATGACGCAGCGGGTTGCCGACCAGGGTATGCCGGCGCTGGCGCTCACCGACCACGGCAGCATGTACGGCGTCATCCCGTTCCACGCCGCGGCGAAGAAGGCTGGGATCAAGCCGATCATCGGGATCGAGGCGTACGTCGCGCCCCGCGGCATGGCCGACAAGGAGGGCAAGGCCGACGCCGACTACCACCACATGATCCTGCTGGCCAAGGACGACACCGGTTACCGGAACCTGCTGGCCCTGACCACGGCGGCGCACCTCGACGGCTACTACTACAAGCCGCGCATTGACAAGGAGCTGCTGGCCCGCCACAGCAAGGGGCTCATCGGTACGTCCGGCTGCCTGGGCGGGGAGGTGCTCAAGCGGTTGGCGCAGGGGGACGAGCCGGGGGCGGCCAAGGTCGCCGACGAGTATCGGTCGATCCTGGGTCCCGAGAACTTCTACATCGAGATCCAGGAGCACGGGATCGACGACCAACGTCGCCTGCACCCACAGCTGGTGGAGCTGGCGCGACGGCAGAACATCCCGCTCCTCGCGACGAACGACACGCACTACACGAGCCCCGACCAGTACGAAGCGCACGACCTCCTGGTCTGCATCCAGACCGCGTCCAACGTCGACACGCCGGGACGGATGCGCTTCGAGAACAACGAGTTCTACCTGAAGTCGGCGGCGGAGATGCGGCGTCTCTTCAACGGCGAGCTCTCCGACGCGATGGACAACACGCTTCGCGTGGCCGAGCAGTGCGACGTCCGGCTTGACTACGAGGGCCTGCGCCTGCCGCACTTCCCGGTGCCCGAGGGCGAGACCGCCGAATCCTGGCTCCGCAAGGAGTGCGAGCGGGGCCTGACGGACCGATATCCCCGCGTAACCGATGAGATCCGCAACCGGCTCGACTACGAGCTGGGGATCATCGGCAGGATGGGGTACTCGGGCTATTTCCTGATCGTGGCCGACTTCATCCGTTTCGCGCGCGAGCGGAAGATCTTCACCACCTGCCGAGGCTCGGCGCCGGGCTCCATCGTCACCTATTCGCTGGGCATCACCCCGGTCGACCCGCTCGCCTACGGGCTGCCATTCGAGCGCTTCCTCAACCCGGACCGGGTGACGATGCCGGACATCGACATCGACTTCCAGGACTCCCGGCGTGACGAAGTCATCGAGTACGTCACCAGCAAGTACGGCGACGACCGGGTGGCGCAGATCATCACCTTCGGGACGCTGGGCGCCAAGGCCGCCATCCGCGACGTGGGACGCGCCATGGGCCTGACCTATGCCGAGGCGGACCGGGTGGCGAAGGCGGTGCCGAACGAGCTCAACATCTCCCTCGATCGCGCGGTCGAGACCTCGCCGCCGCTGCGGGAGCTGATGGCCGGCGACGAGCGCGTGGAGAAGCTCATCGGTATCGCCAAGCAGGTCGAGGGGGTGTCGCGCCACGCGAGCACCCATGCCGCGGGGATCGTCATCTCCCGGGAACCGCTGACCGAGATCATGCCGCTCCAGCGCGCGACGGACGGTCGCACGACCATGACCCAGTTCGAGATGCACGCCTGCGAGGCGCTCGGCCTGCTCAAGTTCGACTTCCTGGGCCTCATCAACCTCACCATCCTGGCTGACGCGGTCGAGCTGGTGAAGCTCCATCGGTCCGTCGACATCGACGTCGACAACCTCCCGCTCGACGACGCGAGGACGTTCGAGCTGCTCTCCACCGGCGAGACGACCGGCATCTTCCAGCTCGAGGGCTCGGGGATGCGCCGTTACGTGAAGGAGCTGAAGCCCACCGAGGTCCGCGACCTCGCCGCCATGGTCGCCCTCTTCCGCCCGGGACCCATGGCCAACATCCCCGCCTACATTCGTCGCAAGCACGGCCTGGAACCGGTGACGTACCTGCACGAGTCCCTGGAGCCGGCCCTCAAGGACACCTACGGGATCTTCGTGTACCAGGAGGACATCATGACCGCGGCCATCGCGATGGCCGACTACACGGGTCCCGAGGCCGACAACCTGTGCTACGCGATCCGCAAGAAGAAGGAGGACGTCCTCCGCCAGCACGAGGCAAAGTTCAAGGCCGGCGCCAAGCGCAAAGGCATCCCGCCCCACATCGTGGACCAGGTGTTCGCCGCCTTCGAGCCGTTCGCCCGCTACGGGTTCAACAAGGCCCACGCGACCTGCTACGGGCTCATCGCCTACCAGACGGCGTATCTCAAGGCCAACTACCCGATCGAGTTCATGACCGCCGTGCTGAACGGGTTCTCCGGGCGCGCCGAGAAGGTGGCCGCGGTCATCGCCGAGTGCCGCCGGCTGGGGATCGAGGTTCGCCCGCCGGACGTCCAGCGCAGCCACGCGATGTTCACCGTCGAGACCGATGGAGCGGGCGCTCCCGAGGCCATCCGCTTCGGGATGGGCGCGATCAAGAACGTCGGTGAGGGCGCAGTGGAGGCGATCACCTCCGTTCGCGACGGGGGAGAGGAGCCCGGACCGTTCCGGTCCCTCGACGACCTGTGCCGCCGCGTGGACCTGCGGACCGTCAACAAGCGCGTGCTCGAGTCGCTCATCAAGTCCAACGCGCTGTCATCGCTGGGTACCGCGTCGGCGCTGCTCGGCGCGCTGGACGTCGCGCTCGAGGCAGGGCAGCGTCACCAGCGCGACGTCGCGGCCGGCCAGTCGACGCTGTTCGACCTGTTCGCCGTGCCCGACGATGCGTCAACGACGTTCCTGGACGGCGGAGAGGAGATCCCGCGACGGGAACGGCTGCGCTGGGAGAAGGAGCTCATCGGCCTGTATCTGTCGGAGCATCCGCTCGGGGACATCGCCGACGAACTGCCGGACTACGTGACCGCGTACACCGGGGAGCTGGCCGAGGAGTCCGACCAGTCGCGCGTGACGCTGGGCGGGATCATCCAGTCCTCGCGGCGCGTCGTGACGCGCGCGGGGTCGACGATGCTGGTGGCGACCCTGGAGGACCTCCAGGGGTCGGTGGAGGTGGTCGTCTTCCCCAAGGTTTTCGAGCAGACCGCCCCCTCATGGACGGACGACGGCGTCGTGCTCGTCTCCGGCCGCGTCGATCATCGTGACGAATCTGCGCAGCTGCTGTGCGAGGCGGTCTGGTCCTGGGACGACGCCGTGCGCCTGGGTCCGGCGGGCTTTGCCGCCGAGCGCGACCGGCTGCAGCGCTTCCGTGGGCCGCGCGGCTCGCAACCTGCGCCGCAGGGAGTCTGGAACGGCGGTGCTGAGTCCGGATCGGCACCGGTTCCGGTGCGACCGGAGCCGCCTGTCGCGATGCCGGTCGAGGCTGCGGAGCACGTCTCGGTGGCCGTGCCGCGAGCAGTGGCGGTCGATGTTGCGGGAGCGGAGCCGGCTGCGGGTGCCCCCGAGGCCGACGAGGCGCCGGCGCCGGCCGACGCCGTGCCGCTGCAGTCCGCCGCCGCTGGTGCGGAGGGCACGGTGGCCGTGGCATTCGACGCCGGCCTGCCCGCCGACCGCGTCTACGCCGCGCTCGAGGCGCTCCAGAACGCCATCCGCGGCCGGCCCGGGCCACTCCCCGTCGTGATCGGCATGACCGGCGCGGGGTGGCAGGTCAAGCTCCCGGAACGGGTCGCCTGGGACGAGCGGCTCCCCGAGGCGCTGCGGCGGATCGCGGGCATCCCGCTCTCCGTGGAGCTGCGGTCGACGCCCGCCGCCCCCTGAGCGTCGTTCGCTATCCTGTCGCGGTGACCGATCCCACGCCCGCCCGTCCCCGCCGGCCGCGCCGCCGTCCCGAAGAGGGCGCACCGGAGCAGTCCATCACCCCCAGCCGGAGGCAGACCGCCAAGGCGGCCACGCTGCCGAAGGCGACCGACGCCCCGATCTCGGTCGAGCAGCTGGACGCGGTCATCCTGCGCCACCTGCGCACGTATCCGAATCGGTTCGTCGACCTCGGCCCGCTGGCCGCCGAGCTCGCCGTCGAGCCTGCGCGCATTCAGCTCGCCCTCGAGCGCCTCGCCCGACGCCGGATGGTCACGCTGCCGTTCATCGAGCCCGGCCGCGCCGGTGGTGCCGAACTGACGGAGAAGGGCCTGCGCTGGCTCATCGGTCGCGAGGGAGGGAAGCCGGCCGACACGCCCACGGCGCTCAAGCGCGCCTTCGAACGCGTCCGTGCCGAGGACGAGGCGGCGCGCCTGCCTCGAGCCGAGGTCTACGGGGTCGCCACCCGCTGAGCGACGACCCGCGCCCCTAGACGCTGACTCGCGCCGCTTCCGCCTCGGCGGGCGCTTCGTCGGCGATCTCGAAGGCGAAGTAGAAGGGCGGGGCGTCCTCGAACGAGACACGGGGCAGGTCAGGGTCCAGGCCGCACACCGGACACCGGCTGGCATGTGCCTGTGGCAGCTCGACGTCGGCGTCGCAATGCGTGCATCTGCGGGTGATCATCGGTAACCCCTCTGCGGTGTGCTGTCCAGACGCCTGGACCGCCGCTCCGGTTGCAGAATGCGAGCCAGCCGGGTTGCCGGGCCACGCGACTGCCGACGCCTTGCCATGGCGCCACGGTGGGGAGAGACTGCCATGTCGACGCATTTCGGTGACCGGACGCATGCACCCGGGCCGTCTGATCCGCCGCGCAGCCGTCGCCGTGACCCTCGCTGCGGCGATGAGCGTCGTCGCGGCATGCAGTGCGCTGACACTGGCGCCCAGCGAAGGTCCGCTGCCGACGCCGGACCCGGAGTGTCTTGACGCCAGCTACGATTTCGTGGGCGAGGCCACGCTTGCGCAGCTTGGGCTCGAGAACGCCACACCCGGCGTGCTGCCCCACGTCGACTGGCCGGCGCAGATCCGGGTCACCCACGCCGAATTCGCCACGCCCCATTTCGGCGGCTCAGCACGCATGCTGTGCTTCCAGTTCCTCGACGGCAGCGGCGGCAGCGAATGGCCGGTGCATCCCGGTTGGCGGCCGCCACACGTCGCCGGTAGTCCCGAGAGCGCCGGGGACGGGCCTCCGATCCTCCTGATCGCGGTCGGCGGGCTGTTCGTGATCGCTGTCTCGGCGATCGCCTTTCGACGCAGCGGAGCCCGCTAGGTAAGGAGGAACCGCCGCAGGAAGCGCTTCGTGCGCTCGTCGCGCGGCGCCTCGAGGATCTGCTCCGGAGGCCCCTGCTCGGCGATGACCCCGTCCTCCATGAACACGACGCGGTCGGCGGCCTCACGCGCGAAGTGCATCTCGTGGGTCACCACGATCATGGTCGTCCCGCTATGGGCAAGGTCTTCCATGACCCGCAGCACCTCGCCGATGAGCTCCGGGTCCAAGGCCGAGGTGGGTTCGTCGAACAGGAGCACCTTGGGCTCCATGCACAGCGCGCGCGCGATCGCGACCCGCTGCTTCTGCCCGCCGGACAGGCGCGCCGGGAACTCGTCGCGCTTCTCGACCAGGCCCACCACCTCGAGGTAATAGGTCGCGCGCTCGATAGCGCGTTGCCGCGCCTCGCCGCGCACCCGGAGGGGAGCCTCGATGCAGTTGTCGAGCACCGACATGTGGGGGAACAGGTTGAACTCCTGGAACAGCATCCCGGCCCGCAGCCGGATCTGGCGGATCTGTTCCTGGTGCCGGCGGTCGCGCGCATGCAGGGGGTCGGCCGCCACCTCCACCCCGTCGATCCAGACCGATCCGACCGTCGGCTCCTCCAGGAAGTTCAGGCAGCGCAGCAGCGTGGTCTTGCCGCTCCCGGATCGGCCGACGATCATCACCGCCTCGCGCTGCCGCACCTCGAGGTCGATCCCGCGCAGCACGTGGTTGTCGTCAAAGTACTTCTCGATGCCGGTGGCGCGGACGATCACGTCGCCCACGTGCGCGGGGAGGGCCGCGTCGGTCATCGGTCACCTCGCGCCATGCGCCTCTCCAGCCGCTCCTGGAAGAAGCTGAAGACGATCGTCATGCCCCAGTACACCGCGGCCGCGATCAGGAGCCCCTCGAGCGACGCGAGCTCGCGCCGCCCGAGCGTGGACGCCCGCCACAACAGCTCCTGGACCCCCAGCACGTAGACCAGCGAGCTGTCCTTGATCATGGCGATGAAGTCGTTGCCGATGGCCGGAATGACGATCCGGAACGCCTGTGGGAGGACGACACGTCGGAAGACGAGGCGCTGCGGCATACCGAGCGCCTCCGCCGCCTCGGCTTGTCCCCGGGGCACGGCCTGGATGCCCGCCCGGAAGATCTCGGTCATGTAGGCGCCGTAGTTGAAGCCGAGCGCCACGATGCCGCCCAGCACCACCGGCAGGGTCAGTCCCAGCTGCGGGAGCGCGAGGTAGACGAAGAAGATCTGGACCAGCAACGGCGTGCCGCGGACGAGCGAGACGTACAGGGACGCGATGCCATTCAGCACCGGGTTGCTCGACAGCCGTCCAAGCGCCCCGATGAGGGCCAGCACGACGGCCAGCGCGATCGACGAGATGCAGATGAGCAACGTCAGCCATGCGCCCTGCACGATGTACGGGCCGGCGCTGGCGATGAAGTCGAGGTTGATATTGCCCGAGGCCCAGAGCGCGAAGCCGAGCAGGCCGAGGAGCACGGCCCAGGTCAGCGCGAACTGGAGGCGCCACCGCACGCGCGAGCGTCGGCGCGCCGTCGCTACCTGCTCGACGATCCCGGGAACGCCGGGTTGTAGGGATGCTGCCGCGCTCATGGCAAAGAACTCCTAGATATGACGAACGGGGACGTCGATGACGTCCCCGTTCGTGCTTCAGGCGGGCGTCACTGCGACTTGGTCAGGTCGAGCCCGTCGTACCACGTCTCACTGAACTCGGTCAGCGTGCCGTCGGCATGCATGTCGGCGACGATCTGGTCGAGCGCAGCCTGGAGCTGGTCGTGGGCCGGGCCACTCTTGTCGGTCGCGACCGCAAGCGGCTCGAAGAACACGGGATCGCCGACGGTCACGATCGGAACGTCGCCGTCGATCGCCTGCTGGATGGTCGCGAGGGCGCTGATCCAGCCGACGAACTCCTCGCGGCCGGCCTGGATGGCCTCGGCGCAGAGCGCATCGGTCTCGAGCGCCACGGCCTCCAACCCCTCGGGTACCTCCGCAGGCTGGGAGCCATCGCCGAGCTGGAGGTCGCCATTCACCCAGTCGAGGTAGGTCGTCGCCGCCCCGACGCACACGCTCTCGCCCGCAAAGCCGTCGATCGAGGTGATCCCTGAGGCCTCAGACGCGGCCATCTGGGCCGGCGTGAAGTAGTACGGCTCGGTGAAGTCGAGGTTCTCCTTGCGGGCCTCCGTGATGGTGATGGAGCCGACGCTGACGTCCCACTGCCCGTTCCAGCCGCCGGCCTGCACCAGGTCGAAGGTCGGGGTCACGAACTCGACCTCCACGCCGAGGCGCTCACCGATCTCGTTGGCGACGTCGATGTCGAAGCCCTCGAACGTCCCGTCATTGCGGAGGAATGATTGCGGGGCGTAGTTCGCATCGGTCGAGATCTGGATCTTGCCTTCCTCGCAGATGGTGGCGAGCAGGTCGTCGCCCGATGCGTCGTCGCAGTACGTGTCGCCACCCACGGCGGCGGTGCCGCTGGCGGTGGGGCTGCCGCTGCCGGTGCTCTGACAGGCGGCCAGGACGAGCGTCGCGATCGGCAGGATCACGAAGCTTCGCAGCTTGCTCATCAAATGGGTCTCCTCGTGCGCCCCCGATCGACCGCCCCACGGGCGGTGGGCTGTGCGGTGGATGGGATTGGTTGTAGCACTTCGCCGGCTCGCCCGGCAAGGAACCGGCGCACGGCGACGGCCGCGTCCGGCGCGGTCCGGACCGCATCGGTACACTCGGCAGCCATGACGCAGGCCCCCGTTCCACCGCTCAGCCGCGCCTCGACGCTGCCGTCGCGTTACTACCTCGAGCCCGAGGTGCTGGAGCGCGAGACGGAACGCATCTTCGGACGCACCTGGCAGCTGGTGGCGCGCTACGAGGAGCTCCAGCGGGTGGGGGACTTCGTGCCCGTCACCGTCCTGGACGAGCCGGTCGTCATCACCCACGGGACCGATGGCGAGCTGCGCGCCTTCTACAACGTCTGCCGGCATCGAGCCGGGCAGGTGGCGCTGACGAAGGGCAACCGCAAGTCGCTCCAATGCCGCTACCACGGCTGGACCTACGGGCTGGATGGTGCGCTGCGCGCATGCCCCGAGATGGAGGACACGGAGAATTTCCGCAAGGACGACTTCGGGCTCCTACCGGTACGCGTGGACCGATGGGGTCCCTTCGTCTTCGTCAACCTCGCGTCGGACGCCCCGCCGCTGGCCGACGTCATGGGCGCCATCCCGGGCGAGGTCGCGGCCGCCGGCTATGACGTCGAGTCGATGCGGCTCGTCGAGCGGCGGGAGTACCTGATCGAGTGCAACTGGAAGGTGTACGTCGACAACTACCTGGAGGGATACCACCTGCCGATCGCGCATCCGGGCCTCTTCAAGGAGCTCGACTACGACGCGTACCGGGTCGAGGAATTCCGCTACTACTCCAAGCAGCACGCCCCGATTCGCGAGCTGCGCCCCGGGGAGGAGATCGGCGTGGACCGCCGCTACCTGCGGCAGCCCGGGGCAGAGGAGTCGGCGCTCTACTACTGGTGCTTCCCGAACACGATGTTCAACATCTACCAGGACAACATGAGCAGCAACGTCATCCTGCCGGTGGGCGTGGACAGGACGCTGACCATCTTCGAGTGGTTCTTCGCCGAGCCGGGAAGCGGGCCGGGCTGGGAGTCGATGCAGCAGACCATCGCCTTCTCCGACGAGATCCAGCAGGAGGACATCGTCATCTGCGAGCAGGTCCAGCGGGGCCTGCGCTCACGCTCGTACGAGGCCGGCCGCTTCTCCGCCAAGCGCGAGAACGGCGTCTACCACTTCCAGAACCTCGTCCGGGAGTTCATCGGCGAGTGACGAAGTACCCTCCGCGCATGACCGATGTGACCGATGCGGCCCCGCACCGCACCGATGGCAAGCTCACCGTCGCCCTCGTCTCGGAAGTCTTCTGGGAGCCCGATGGCCCGGGGCGGCTGAAGGAGCGTCTCGCCGAGGCGGCCGAGCGCGGCGCGGACCTGGCCGTGCTGCCCGAGCTGCCGCTCAACCCGTGGCGGCCATCGACGAAGGAGCCACAGGACGCTGACGCGGAGCCGATGGACAGCGAGCGGGCGCGGATCCAGGCCGAGGCGGCGGCCGAGGCCGGCATCGGTCTGGTGGGAGGCATCATCCACCGCGACCCGGCGACGAACCGCCGGACGAGCCGCGCCCTGGTCTTCGACGGCCAGGGGCAGCTCCGAGCCACGTACGAGAAGCTGCACCTGCCCGAGGAGCCGGGCTTCTGGGAGACGAGCCATTACGAGCCGGGGACCGACGCGCCGCGGCCCATCCACGACCTGGGGGTCCCGTTCGGCGTTCAGCTGTGCTCGGACATCAACCGTCCCACCGGCTCGCTGCTGTTGGGCGCGGCCGGCGCAGCCGCCGTGCTGGCGCCCCGCGCGACCGAGGAGCGGACGTATCAGCGCTGGAAGACCGTCTTCCGGGCCATCGCGCTGACGGGCTGCCTGTACGTCCTGAGCGTCAACCGTCCGCATCCCGAGGACGGGGTGCTCATCGGCGGGCCCAGCGCCGCGTTCGATCCCAACGGGGAGCTGCTGGTGGAGACCACGGACCGCATGGCGCTCGTCACCATCGACACCGAGGTCGTCCGCGGAGCCCGCATCGCCTACCCCGGCTACCTCCCGACCCGCGCGGAGCTGTACTCGGCCGCCTGGGCGGAGGTCGCCGGCCGCGACGGCTGAGCGTGCGCGGCGTCCCAACGACCCTCAGGGGTTGAGGGTGAACGTCCCCTCGGCGACCTTCTCCTCGCCGCGGTACACGCGCATCACGAACGTCCCCACGCCCCAGTCGGCATAGAGGCCGCCGATCGGCGCCGACAGGCCGATGACCGTGGCCGCCGGATTCGCGGCGAACGTGCCTGCCTGGCGCGACTGGACGATCGTCTCGGTGCCGTCGGCCGCCACCATGGCGACTTCTTCACTGATCGTGTCGGCACCGTACGCGGCTGGGAAGGCGATGGAATGGGCGAACCCGCCGGACTGCGGCGTGAACTCGGACGTGGGAGCGGTGACCGTGCGTGTCGTCTGATCGAGCGCGGTGCCGAAGGTGAGCGTCCCCGGGAGCGCAGGGGTGGGCACCGGGGTCTCGACCGGCGCCGCCGGCACGGAGCCGACTGCCGACGCGGACGGTCGCAGGGAGATCGATGCGCGGGGACTGGGCGTGGGCGTGGCGAACCCGACGGTCGGCGTGGACGGACTCATGCTCGAGAGCAGGAAGCCGAGGAGAACCGCGACCAGGACCGCGGCGATCGCGGCGCCCATGCTGATGAGCGAGGCCTGGTCGGTCGGGAAGGGGCCCGTCGGCGCCGAGGCGCTTCGCGCGGCCACGAGCGGGACGCCGCACGACCGGCATACCTGCGCCCAGCCCGGGTTGGGCCGCCCGCAGTTGAAACACTCGACGGTGTCGCCGGTCATCGACCTCCCTCGTGCTGGACCGATGGCGCCGCTCCCGCGGCGCTCTCGCGCGCCTCAGGCGTGGTGCTCCGACGCGCCGCGCGTAACCCTAGCATGCGAGTAGCCGCCGGCGGTGAGAACGCCGACGGCCGGTGATCGACCACGCAACTGGCCGATCGCCCTCCATGCTAGCTCAGCCGGACGGTTTCAGCGGGGGCGGCGGACCAGCATCACGCCCGCCGCGAGGACGACGACGACCGCGATGGTGAGCAGCACCGAATCCGGCGCGCCGCGTGGTTGCGCCACGTACGTCGCGGTGTTGGATATGCCCGACGGGCTCGGCGCACGCCGCCGACCGCGCCGGTAACGACGAGCGATCAGCGGCGCCCGGGCGTGCGCTCAACCTTCGATACCCGGGCGGACCTTGCCATCCAGCCGTGGTATGTCTGGTAGGCGCCAACAGCAGTCGTGGACAGGCGATCCTGGAGCGTGGCAGAGGGGGGTTCACAGGCCTCAAATGAACGCGAACCCCGCCTACCAGCCGTACCACGGCTACACGATGCCGATCTGATGCCTCGCGACCGATACCAGCCGTACCACGGCTCGGCGGCGACAGTTGACCATGAGGAGGCTGAGCGCATGACCTGGTACCGGAGGTGGGACTCGAACCCACACGAGCTTGCACTCATCGGTGTTTGAGACCGACGCGTCTACCGTTCCGCCACTCCGGCAGGGGTGAGCGGTCATTATAGGGAGCCGATGTCCGAGCTCGACCCGACCGCCCCGGCGGCACGCACCGGCGGACGCACGGCGCCGCTCGACGACGAGGCGGAGCTGGTCGCGCGAGCGGCGGACGGCGATCGGGTCGCGTTCAGCCGCCTCATGGAGCATTACCAGTCGGCCTGCTACGGCCTGGCGTGGCGCCTCCTGGGCAACGCCGACCAGGCCGCGGACGCGGTGCAGGATGCCTTCATCCATGCCTACACCGCGATCGATCGGTACCGGGGAGGCATCTTCCGCAGCTGGCTGCTGCGCATCACCGCCAACGCGAGCTACGACATCCTGCGGCGGGCCAAGCGCCGGCCGTCGCAGCCGCTGCCCGAGCCCGACGAGGGCGAGGCGGAGCTGCCGGATGTCGCGACCAGCAACCCGGCCGCAGAGGCGGCGCGGAGCGAGATGTACCGCCACCTGGAGCTCGCCCTGCGGCAGCTGCCGGAGGATCAGCGCACCGCGATCGTGCTGTGCGACGTCTACGGGATGGACTACAACGAGGTGGCGGCGATGACCGATGCCGCGCTGGGCACCGTCAAGTCACGCATCCACCGCGGGCGGCTCCGGCTGCGCGAGCTGCTCGCCGACCACCGGGAACTCTTCGGGGGCTGAGGGCGTCAGGACCGATGACCATGGACGAGCAGCACCATCCGGACGACGAGCGTCTCGCCGCCTTCGCCGCGGGCGACGGCGAGGCCGGCCTCGCCATGCACGTCGACACCTGTGACCGATGCGCCGCGCTCGTCTCCGACCTCTCCTCGCTCCGAACGGCGATGGCCGCCATGCCGGATCTCGTCCCGAGCCGGCCGCTGCAGCTGCTTCCGCCGGTCGCACCCGCGCCTGCCCCTCGCGGCGGGTTGCCGGCCCTGGTCCACCGCCTCTTCGCTCCGGCCATGGCCGCCGGCGCGGCCCTCGTCCTCGTGGGGGGCGTGGGCATGGCGGCCGCGCCCGTCCCGGCCGGGATGACGTCGGCCCCCGCCGACGCAGCGGGTCAGGAACGCGCCAGCGCCGCCGCTGAGGAGGCGCCGGGAGTGGCTGCCTTCGAGTCCTACAGCGCCGACGCCGCGCGATCGATGGGCACCGCGTTCGCGAGCGATTCACTCACCGACGGGGCCGAGGCGACGCCGCTGGTGCGTGAGGACAGCTCGCTCGACCCGAGCGAGCCCCTGGCCGTGGGCGGCCAGCCGGCGATGCCATGGGCGGCGATCACCATCACCGGCGCCATTCTGCTCATCGTGTCGCTGGTCCTGCGCTGGACGGTCGTGCCCGGCGCCCCGTACCCGCCGACCTACCCCGGCGCCTGATTCGTCCGGGTCAGGTGCCGGCGAGCTTGCCGGCCACGATTGCGGTCAGCAGAAGCACCAGGAAGGCGAACGCAACGAGCGCCGCTGCCCATCCCGAGTCCCGGAACGAGCGCTCCAGTGGCTCGACGCGCGCCGGTCGGCGGGTGGGTGGGACCTGGACCTCGCCGGGCTGACGCATCGTCCGCGGGGCGGCCCGCGTCTCGTCGGCCGTCGCCCGCCAGGAAGCCCAGGTGCGGGTCGTGGTGGGCGGTGCGGTGCGCACCGCGCGCCGGTTCGCCGCCCAATGACCCCCGGACGGCACGGCGGATGGCGTCCCCGCCGCCGGGTGCGCGTCGTCGTAGGCGGTGCGGCGACCGCGATCGGACAGGATCTGCCACGCCTCGTTGATGCGCCGCATGCGGGCGGAGGCATCGTGGCGACCGGCATCCGCCTCGGGGTGGAGATCGGGGTGATAGCGCTTGGCAAGGCGGCGATGCGCACGGGCCACCTGCAGGGGCGAGGCGTCGCGGCCGACGCCGAGCACCGCGTAGGGATCGAAGGTGGTTCGCTCCGGCATCGGTCCGATCATACGTGCATGGCATCGGTCTAGACTGACCGGACCGATGCTGGCCGATCGCAGACCCCTCTTGATGCTCATCGACGGGCCGAGCCTCGTCTACCGCGGCTACTTCGCCCTGCCGCCCCTGACGACCTCGGACGGGACCCTCGTGAACGCTGCCTTCGGGTTCCTCCAGATCGTGCTGCGCGGCATGGCCGACGTGAAGCCGGACTACGCGATCGTGACGTTCGACCTCGGCAAGCCGCAGTTCCGCTTCGACGCCTACCCGGAGTACAAGGCCGGCCGGCCTGGCATGCCGGACGACCTGCGCGGCCAGTTCCCGATCGTGCGCGAGATCGCGACGATGATGGGGATGTCGGTCCGCGAGCTGGCCGGCTACGAGGCGGATGACGTCATCGGCACGCTGGCCATCAAGGCTACCGAGGCGGGCATCGACACCATGATCGTGTCGGGGGACCTCGACGGCCTCCAGCTCGTCAACGAGAACGTGCGCCTCCTGACGACCCGGATGGGCGTGGCCGCGACGGTCATCTACGACCCGGCCCGGGTGACGGAGCGCTACGGCCTGCGGCCCGACCAGATGCTCGACTACAAGGCGCTCAAGGGCGACACCTCGGACAACATCCCCGGCGTCCCCGGGGTGGGGGAGAAGACCGCCATCAGCCTCCTCCAGCAGTTCGGGACCCTCGACGGCATCTACGAGCATCTCGACGAGGTGAAGGGCAAGCTGCGGGACCGACTGGCGGAGCATCGCGAGTCGGCGTTCCTGTCGCGCGAGGTCGGCCGGATCGTGACCGACCTCCCCGTCGAGCTCGACCTCGAGGGGGCGCGCACCGGCCGCTACGACCGGCGTGCGGTGGCGCAGCGCTTCCGCGAGCTCGAGTTCCGGTCGCTCATCGACCGCCTGCCGGCGTCGTCGCTGGCGAGCTCGGGTCCCGAGCCGCTCGAGCCGGACAAGGGCGGCCTTCAGCTGAGCCTGGACCTGCTGGGCGGCCACGCCCCCGCCGCGGTCGGAGGGGAGGAGGGCGCAGCTGGTGCGAGCGCGGGGCCGCCACGGGCAGCTCCAGATCCCAATGCCGATCCCGCCGGCGCGATCGAGCATGTCGATCCTCGGATCGTGCGCTCCGGCGACGACACCGACGAGCTGTCGGGGTGGCTCGAGGCGCGAGCCGGCGACGTCGGGCTGGGCTGGGCGGTCGGGCCCGGGCGTCCGCTGGCGCGGGCGCTGTTCGGGATTGCGATAGCCGGCGCCGACGGCAGCAGCTGGTTCATTCCCTGCGACCCGTCGAGTGTCGCGGTCGAGCGGCTGCCGTCGTGGTTTTCGCGCGCCGACCTGCCACGCGTCGGCCATGACATCAAGCAGCTGATGACGACCCTGGCCGCGGATCGCGGCCTGCGGCTCGCCGGCGCCCCATTCGACACCATGGTCGCGAGCTACATGCTCAACCCGTCGTTGCGCTCGCAGACGATCGACGACATGGCCGCGACTCGCTTCGGCGCCGAGCTGCCGCCGCGGCCGCTCACCCCGGAGACCGGTGCCGAGGAGGTGCCGATGGCGCGCCGCGCGGCGGCCGAGGCCCTGGTCGCGCTGCTGGCGCGCGACGCCCTCGAGACGGAGCTCCGCGAAGCCTCCCTGTACGACCTGTTCGACGAGGTCGAGATGCCGCTCATCCCGGTCCTGGCCCGGATGGAGCTGGCCGGCATCGCCCTCGACCGCGACGCCCTGGCAGCCATGCGCGAGGAGTTCGGCGCCCAGCTGGCGCGGCTGGAGTCCCGCATCTACGAGCTGGTGGGTCACGAGTTCAACATCGGCTCGCCGAAGCAGCTGGAGACGATCCTCTTCGACGAGCTGGAGCTGCCGGCGACGAAGCGCACGCGCACCGGGCGCAGCACGGACGCATCGGTTTTGGAGGAGCTGAAGGACAAGCACGAGGTCGTATCCCTCATCCTCGAGCACCGGCAGGTGGCCAAGCTGAAGTCGACGTACGTCGACGCGTTGCCGACCCTGGTCGATGCCGAGGGTCGCCTTCACACCACCTATCAGCAGGCCGTCGCGGCCACCGGACGCCTGTCGAGCACCGACCCGAACCTCCAGAACATCCCCATCCGGACCGCACTGGGACGCCGCATCCGGGGCGCCTTCGTGGCACCGACCGGCAAGCTGCTGCTCGGCGCGGACTACTCGCAGCAGGAGCTGCGCATCCTGGCCCACGTCTCGGGCGATGCCGGCCTGAAGGCCGACTTCGCGGCGCACTCCGACATCCATCTGGCCGCCGCGGCGCGCGTGCTGGGCCTCGCTCCCGAGCACGTCGGTCCCCGGGAGCGGAGCGTGGCCAAGATGATCAACTACGGCATCGCCTACGGGCTGAGCGACTTCGGCCTGGCCGACCGGCTCAAGATCCCACGCGAGGACGCACAGCGCTTCATCGCCGACTACTTCGCCGCCTACGAGGGCATCCGCCGCTACACCGTCGAGATGAAGATCCTGGCCCGCGACCAGGGCTATGTCACCACGCTCCTGGGCCGGCGGCGTTACCTGCCGGAGCTGACCGCTCGCAATGGCGCGCTGCGCGCGGCGGGTGAGCGGATGGCGATCAACATGCCCATTCAGGGCACCGCCGCGGACGGGATGAAGATCGCCATGCTGCGCATCGACGCCGCCCTCAGCGAGCGCGGGTTGCGGTCCCGCATGCTGCTCCAGGTCCACGACGAGCTCGTGTTCGAGACCGATGAGGAGGAGCTCCCCGTCCTCGCCGAGCTCGCCCACCAGCTCATGGAGGGCGCGCTGCCGCTCGATGTTCCGCTCGAGGTCGACCTCAAGGTCGGTACCAGCTGGGACGGCATGGACCGATACGTCCGCGACGGCGCCTCCGGCGAGTGGCGCCGGGTCCCGAAGAGCGCCGGCGACGTGGCGCGCGAGGAGGCCGACGAGGCCATCGCCGACGCGCTGCCCGCCTAGGAACAGCGGTGCCGGAGCTGCCGGAGGTCGAGACCGTGGCGCGCGACCTGGGCCGCCGGGTGAGGGGCGCACGGATCGCCGACGTCGAAGTGCTGTGGGACCGCACGATTGCTCACCCCCAGCCGCCGGAGCGGTTCGTCGCCGAGCTGCGGGGAGCCAGCGTGGCGCGCGTCGGTCGGCGCGCGAAGTCGGTGCTCGTCCACCTCGATGACGGCCGCGTGCTCACCGTCGCGCTGCGCATGACCGGCGCGCTCATCGTCACGCCGCCCGGAGCGCCGGACGACCCATATGCGCGCGTCGTCTTCCATCTCGCCGATGGCCGGCAGCTGCGGTACCGCGATCCGCGCAAGTTTGGGCGCATCGGCCTCTGGGAGGGCGGCGGCCTGCGCCGCCGGGGCCGGGTCGCCGAGCGGCGGGCGCCCTACCGCGTGGGCGACGTCTTCGCGAGGCACGGCCCCGAGCCGCTCATGCGCTCATTCAGCGCCGCGCGCCTCGCGGACCGGCTGCGGGGGCGCCGCGCCAGGCTCAAGACCCTGCTCCTGGACCAGTCCTTCATCGCCGGCGTCGGCAACATCTACGCCGACGAGGCGCTGTGGCGGGCGCGCCTGCATCCGCTACGGGCCGCCGACACCCTCACGCACGACGAGGTTCGCCGCCTGCATCGGGCGGTGCGGGGTGCGCTGCGCGAGGGCCTCGCCAACCGCGGGACGAGCTTCAGCGACTATGTGAGTGTGGACGGAGAGCCGGGAGCCAACGCTGAGCAGCTGCGGGTCTACCAGCGCACCGGCGCGCCATGCCTGCGCTGCGGGACGCCGATCCAGCGCATCGTGGTGGTGCAGCGCAGCACCCACTTCTGTCCGCGCTGCCAGCGGCTCCCGGTCGAGGCGATCGCCGGATGAAGGTCATCGGCCTGACCGGCAACCTGGGCTGCGGCAAGAGCACCGTGGCGCGCATGCTGCGCGACCTGGGCGCAGCGGAGATCGACCTCGACGCCGTCGCGCGCCAGATCCGCAACAACGATGCCGAGGCACGCGCCGAGGTGGAGCGGCGGTTCGGGACGATCGACGCCCGCGAGCTGGCGCGGGTCGTCTTCGCCGATCCGGCGGCACTCGCCGACCTGGAGGCGATTCTCCATCCCCGGGTGCGCAACGAGGTTCGCGCCCGACTCGCGGAGCTGGAGGAGGGCGGCGTGGCGGCCGTCGTCGTGGAGGGCATCAAGCTTCTCGAGTCGCCGCTCCACGACCGCTGCGACACGACCTGGGTCGTGCGCTGCAACGAGGCCGATGCGGTCAAGCGCCTGGCGGCATCACGCGGGATGAGGGAGGCGGATGCGCGCGCCCGGCTGGCCAACCAGTCGCCACAGGAGGAGAAGGTCGCTCAGGCCGACGAGGTGATCGACGGCTCGGCACCACTCGACGAGACGCGCGCCCAGGTGGCGGCGGCCTTCGCCCGGCTGATGAGTTGGGACCGGGCGGCGGAGCAGGAGGCGCCGCCCGATCCCGTCGACTAGCGGGTCGCCGCCTGCTCGTCGATGACCGGCGGCCGCGGCACCGGGAACTGGAACTCGTCGATCAGCGAGTCGATCGTGGAGCCGTCCGTCTCGGCCGTGCGGTCGTCCGGATCCGGTCGCAGGACCATCGTGAACTGGCCGCCCGCGGCGGTCAGCTCCGCGATCTTCTCCGCCGTCGCGAGGTCGGCGCGCAGGATGTAGATCGATCCGTTGCGGGCCAGGATCGTCATCTGCTGCAGCGTGACCTTGGTCGACGGCCCGGGCACGAACTCGCTCTGGGTGACCTCCGCCTCCTCGGCCGTCTGCCCCAGATCGGGGTTCATGGCCATGGTGACGATGAGGTCGACGCGCTGCCCGGGCTGGAGGACGCCGGCCACCGCCTTGTCATCGGGCACGGTGACCGACACGGCGCGCAGGTCAGGCCCGGCCGGGTCGTACTCCTCGCCGGCCTCGATGATCGAGAAGGCCTGACCGGTCGTGGTCGAAGCCAGCAGGTTGCGGGTCAGGAGCTGGCCCTCGGTGACGGCGACGCCGGTCACGCGTCCGAGAACCTCGTCGACCTGGGCGAAGGCAGTGGCATTGGTCGCGTCCACGGCGACCTCGCGGGTGATGACGTCGCCCTCCTCGATCGGCTTGCGCGCAGCGATGTCACGTACCGCCACGACGACCTGTCGCATCTCCACGTCCTCGCTCGTCGTGAGGCCGCTGGCCTGGAGGGCCAGGTAGACGACGGCCGCCACGATCAGGGCGATCACGACTCCCACCGCGATGTAGAGCTTGGATCGCTTGCTGTTCTTGTCGGTGTACTCGAGTTCCACGGTGTTGGTGCTCCTGCTCGGGGTCAGTTCCAGGGGACGAGGCGCGGCAGCTGGGCCAGCCTCAGGTTCGGATCGTTGGGATTGCTGTAGATGCCGGACACGGCCTTGCCGAAGATGTCGTTCGAGCCGATGCTCGTGATCTGGAAGACGGTGAAACCGATGATGTCGACGTACTCCCCGCCGGCCGCGGTGGAGGCCACCGTGAACTTGACGATCTGGAGGTGCGTGACCGGCTGGCCGTCGCCATTGGTGCCCGAGGCGCGCAGGACGAACTGGTAACAGCCGGACGACAGCCCCAGGGTGTCGATGGTGAGGGTGGCGTCGGGCGGGTCGTTGGGCCCGGAGGGGGCTGGCGTGACCGACGACGTCGAGAGGGTGATGCTCCCCATCCCAAGCGCGGCGGGGTCGAGGCTGCAGTCGGTGAACGTGGTCGGGTCCCAGACAAGCGAGACCGGCGTCTCGACGCTCGCGCCGCCGTCCCACTTCGTATTCGCTGCCGAGGTCGTCGAGACGATGATCGGCAGCGTGAGCGTGCCGTTGAGCGACGGCGTGATCCCCGAAAGGGTCGACTGGGCGAGGCTGAAGTCACGTGTCACGCCGACGTCGCCGGCATCGGTATAGTCGCCGTCGCCGTTGGCATCAGTCTGGACCTTGACAGGCACAGGAACCGCCCGGTCCTGGTCGTACGGGATTCCGGAATGGCCCTCGAGCCAGGCGGTGTAGATCCCCGGGGGGATGGCGTTCGTCTGGATGTCGTTCATGGCGACGGTCGTGCCGCTGCCGCTGTCGGGTATGAACACGTCCGTCGACCAGATCGGCTCTGACATGTCGCCGGCTGCCGGCGGCACGACCGCCGGGTCGGGGAGGATGTCGGCCTCGGGACGGCCGGCGAGGGCTGCCTCGGTGTCGCCGCGCAGCTTCAGCGTGACGGTGCTGTAAAAGGAGGCGTTGCGCGAGACCTTGAACGTTGGCCCGTCGAATGGGGTGGTCGTCGTGGACGGGATCGCGATCTCTGCCGGCGGCACGATCGAGAAGTCGGGGATCGACATCACGGTGCCGTCGTACACGCCGAGCAGGAGCCGGTCGCCGGCGGCGAACTGATTGTCGAACTCGTGGACCACGAACGAGGTGTTGTTTCCCGGGATCACGGCCACCTGCGTGCCGCCATCCGGCGGAGTGGCGACCGGCGGGAAGCCTGGGCCCGGGTATGGCGGGTTTCCGGACAGGTACGCGCCCTCGATGTCCTTGATGGTCGGCGCGTTGGTGCCGGGCGTGACCTCGTTGTAGTACTGGTGAGTCGTGGTCTCGAAGTCGCGGATGTCGAGCGCCACGAAGCCGCGGAAATCGGAAGCGTTGGTGGCCTTGCTATCGGTGCCGTAGATCGAGAAGACGGGGCCTGGCTCGGCGAGGCTGGCCGGAACGCGGACGCCGTCGTAGCCGCGTGGGTCGAGCGCGTCGACGCCGCCGTTGCCGCTGGTGAAAGCGGTCGCGACATGATCCACGAAGCCGGCGCCCGGACCCGGCGGGTGGGTGTATCGCCGCGCGACGATCGGCACCGCCGGCGAGCCCTGCAGGTTGCAGCGCGACCGGGCGCCGACGCCCAGCTCGCTGACGCCGACGACCCGCGCCAGGACCGTCGGCAGATCGACGTCGAGCGCGACGCGGACCGTGGTGCCGCTGACGATGATCCCGTTGGTGAGGTAGGCCGGATCGCCGGCGTGGCCGTCCTCGTACTCGCGGTGCGCGTCGTCGGGAATCGCGACCGATTGCCCGACCGGGGAGCCCTCCAAATTGATCATGGCCACGGCGCGCGCGGCCAGGGCGGCGGCGCTGTCCGACTCGCCGGCGATGAGCGCCCGGCACGCGGCGAGGACGGCGGCGTCGGTGGCGTTCTGGAGGTGGCGGCGCTCCGCGAGCTGGCGGCCGACGTCGATCGTCAGGCCGGCGAAGGCCAGCAGCAGCGTCATCAGGATCGCCAGCATGACGAGCACCTGCCCGTGCTGGCGGTCGGCCGGCGCCATCAGTTGATGACCATGGTCACGGTCGCCGACTGGCCGAACAGGCCGCCGCCGGTGCCCAGGATCTGGTCCATGAACGGCACGATGATCGCGGATCGGTACCGGACGGTCAGCCGCACCAGGCAGCGCTCCCGCGTGTCGGGGAGGCAGGTCGTGTCCGTATCGGTCGTGTCGGGGCAGGGCGCATCCGGCGTCGTCACGTGTGCGCAGTAGGAGACGGTGATGTCCCCGTTGACCTGCGTCTCGCCGGTGGGAGTGGGGCAGCTGCCGTCGGCGTTGAGGGTGGCCGAGAAGTTCGGGGAGCTGGTGCCGAGCAGGCCCATCGAGCCGCGAACCGCGGCCAGCATCTCGCCGCAGCGATGTGCGTCGTTGTAGGTGGACGACTTCGAATGGTCGTAGACGTAGACCGTCCCGGTCCGAGCCCCCTCGCGGGCGGCGTTGGTCAGCGTGACGCTGGCGCCGAAGAGCAATCCGAACTGGATGATGCCGACGACGACGAGGAGGATCGGCAGCAGCACGAGCGCGAACTCGACCATCGCCTGGCCACGTGCCGCATTCGAGCGGGCGCGCGCCATCAGCCGGCCTCCCCCGGTACCGCCGGCCGGTGCGCGCGGGCAGACGAACGTAGGCGTGGTCGCATCGGTACCGCCAGCCTAGGTACGGGTGGTCCGGTCCGATATAGGCCCCTTGGGGACCCCCGCATCGGTACCGATGGAGGTTCCGTCTACAATCGGAGGGCCCGCCCTCCCACTGCCGCAGGAGCCGCCCCGTCATGCCCGACCTCCGCGTCCAGGCCCCCTACGAGCCGACCGGCGACCAGCCGGCGGCGATCGAGGCGCTGGCCGGCGGCATCGGCGAGGGGCTGAAGCACCAGGTGCTCCTCGGGGCGACCGGGACGGGAAAGACCTACACCGCGGCCAAGGTCATCGAGGCCGTCAACAAGCCGACGCTCGTGATGGCCCACAACAAGACGCTGGCCGCGCAGCTGTACCAGGAGTTCCGCGAGTTCTTCCCGGATAACGCGGTCGAGTACTTCGTCAGCTACTACGACTATTTCCAGCCCGAGGCGTACCTGCCGCGCTCCGACACGTACATCGAGAAGGATTCGTCGCGGAACGACGAGATCGACCGGCTGCGGCACCAGGCGACGCGGACCCTGTTCGAGCGGCGGGACGTGGTGATCGTGGCGTCGGTGTCGTGCATCTACGGCATCGGGGCGCCGATCGACTACGGATCGACCGTGCTCAACGTGAAGAAGGGGGGGCGCTACCGCCGCGATGGCATCCTGCGCCACCTGGTGGACCTCCAGTACCAGCGCAACGACATGGAGCTGGCACGGTCCCGCTTCCGCGTGCGCGGCGACGTCCTCGAGGTCCGGCCTCCGCACGGCGAGTTCGTGGTGCGGATCGAGTTTTTCGGCGATGACGTCGAGCGCATCACCGAGATCGACCTCCTCACCGGGGAGCTGCAGGCTGAGCGGACCGAGGTCAACCTCTACCCGGCCACGCACTACGTCACGCCGCGCGACAAGCTTCTCGCCGCCATCGACGACATCGAGGCCGAGATGGAGGAGCGGACCGGGCAGCTGGCGGCGGAGGGTCGGGAGCTGGAGGCGGCGCGGCTGCGGCAACGGACGATGTTCGACCTGGAGATGATGCGGGAAGTCGGCTTCTGCTCCGGGATCGAGAACTACTCGCGCCACCTCGCCCGGCGCGAGGAGGGGTCGCGGCCGTGGACGCTCATCGACTACTTCCCGACCGACTACCTGCTCATCGTCGACGAGAGTCACATCACGATCCCGCAGGTCCACGGCATGTACAAGAACGACCGCACCCGCAAGGAGATCCTCGTCGACTTCGGGTTCCGCCTGCCCTCCGCCCTCGACAACCGTCCCCTGACGTTCGACGAGTTCGAGGACCACATGAACCAGGTCGTCTACATGTCGGCGACGCCGGGCCCGTACGAGACGGAGCGCGCCGACCGGGTCGCCGAGCAGTTCATCCGGCCCACCGGCGTCGTGGACCCGACCATCACGGTCCGACCCACGACCGGGCAGGTGGACGACCTGCTGGCCGAGATCCGGGCCACGGTCGAGCGCGGCGAGCGAGTGCTCGTGACGACCCTAACCAAGAAGATGGCCGAGGACCTGGCCGACTACCTGGCCGAGCTGGGAATCAAGGTCCAGTGGCTGCACTCGGAAGTCGACACCCTGGAGCGGATCGAGATCCTGCGCGACCTGCGACTCGGCGTGTACGACGTGCTGGTCGGCATCAACCTTCTGCGCGAGGGCCTCGACCTGCCCGAGGTCACGCTGGTCGCGATCATGGACGCCGACAAGGAGGGCTTCCTGCGCTCCGGCGGGTCGCTCATCCAGGTCATCGGGCGCGCGGCCCGCAACATCGGCGGTCGCGTGATCATGTATGCCGACCGTGTGACCGATTCGATGCAGGCCGCCATCGACGAGACCGAACGGCGGCGCGAGAAGCAGCTCGCATACAACGCCGAGCACGGTATCACCGCCGAGACAGTGATCAAGGAGATCCGCGAGATCCACCAGTCGCTGCGTCGCGTGGCCGAGGAGCGCGCCGAGCTCCAGGTCGCCGGCAAGGAGCCGGAGGAGCTGGCCGCCATGGCCGGTCGCCTGGAAGCACAGATGAAGGAGGCGGCCCGAAACCTGGAGTTCGAGCGTGCGGCGGCTCTGCGCGACGAGCTCCTCCAGCTGCGCCGTCTGCGCGAGGAGATCGCCGCCGCACCGGGGACGATCCCCGCCGACGTCTATGCCGCGGTGGAGGCCGACCAGGCCGATACGAGCCGCCGGCGACCGGGCGAGGTGTTCAGCACCGCCACGCGTCCGAACGTCGTGGCCGCCGGGTCGCGCCGTCGCCCGCCGGGCCGGAGGCGCGCCTGATGGCCGGGACGATGCCACATGCGATCTTCATCGAGACCGATGTCGACGGCGGCGTGGCCGCCTATGCCGCCGAGCTGCCGGGCTGCGCGGTGTTCGCGGCGACCGACGAGGAGGCGGCGAGCGCCATGCCGCGTCGCGTGGCGCGCTTCACGGCCTGGCTGCGCGAACAGGGCGAGGAGATGCCCAGCTTCGTTGGGGACAACTGGTACGAGGTCGAGCGCGCCGCCGCGACGCCCGAGCGGCGCGCGGCGTTCAGCCTCGACGACCTCTCGCCGTCGGATGCCGAGTTCGCCGCCTGGCTGCGGTGGCTGGAGCTGGCGCGCGAGGAGCTGGCGGAGGCCCTCGATGCCGTGCCGGACGCCGATCCGGGCGCCTTCGGCGCCATCGAGCGCCAGGACGTGGCGTTCGCGCGCGAGCTGGGCGGGCAGGCGCCTCGGGTCGACGGCGATCCCATCGACCGCCTCTTCGCGGCCCGGGATGCAATGACCGAGGCCCTCGAGGCCGCCGGCAGCTCGGCCGACGGCGCGCGTCGCATGCTGCGCCTGGCGATCGCCGACGACCTGCGCGCGGCGGCGCGCGTCCGGGGGGACGAGGGCTGATCGACCTCGCAGCCGCCGCGCCGAAGCGCGTCCGTCACACCGGCGAATGGATCGTTCCCGATCCGCGCCGCGCGCCGCCGGGGACGGAGCTGCGTGCGCTCCAGGACGCGATGCCGGCCTGCCCCGGCGGCGCCAGCCCCGTGCTCTCCGGCGATGGTACGGAGCCGGCGATGCTCATCGGCCAGGCGCCGGGCTGGCGGGAGATCGAGACCGGCGTACCGTTCGCCTGGGACGCGGGCAAGCGCCTCGTCGGCTGGTTGGAGCTTGCCGGCATCTCGGCCACCACCTTCCGGGAGCGTTGGTACGTGACGAGCATCGGTAAGTGCTATCCGGGTCGTGCGCCGGGCGCATCGGTCGACCGTCCGCCGTCACCGGCGGAGATCGCGCGCTGGGCGCCGTTCCTCCGAGATGAGGTGCGACTGGTCGCGCCGTCGTTGGTCGTCCTGGTCGGCAGCCACGCACATCGGTTCGCGTTCGGTCCGGGTGTGCAGCTGGATGGCATCGTGGGCCGCGAGCTGACGTGGGCGGCGGCGCCGGATGCGCTCGTCGTCGCGCTGCCGCATCCCTCAGGGGCCTCGACATGGCTCAACGACCCGGCACGGGTCGAGCTCTGGCGACGGGGGATGGGCATCCTGCGCGCTGCCTGGAATCGCGTCGGCGATGGCTGAGCCGGACGCCGCGTCGCGCGAGCGCCGCATCGCCGTCGGCGCGGTGGTGGTCCTCGGTGCCATCGTCCTGTTCCTGCTCGTGGTTGGGTCGCTGGGTGGCCCGAAGCCGGAGGATGACCGCGTCGAGGTGGCGGACGTGCTGACGGGCACCTCGCCTCCGGATCGGTTCGGCTCGACGGAGCTGCGGATCGTGGGCTGGTATGCGGAGCTCACCGGCGACTGCGAGGGCGACGGCGGCGGGGCCGACCCGGCGGTGAGCTGGCTCCAGGCCGAGTGCCCCCTCCGGGTCCTGGTCCCCGAGCAACCCGCCGACGACGTGACGCAGGCCGAGCTCGAGGCGGCAGGGCTCCGGCTCGCGGCGCCGAACGGGCGGCCATTCCCTTCGCGGGCCGGCCCCGAAGGGCCGAACACGCGCGGCCAGCAGCTGGTCTTCATCGGTCATTTCGCGGATTCGGCGTCCGCGTCGTGCGTGCCGGAGCGCGTGGCCCGGTGCCGGTCCACGTTCGTGGTCAGCGACTACGACGGCCTGGTGCGATAGATGCACGGAGGGACGACAGACGGATGAGTGCGTGGGGCTCCAGCCGCGCGGGCCCATGGCGCGTCGCCGCTGGATGCGGGCTCCTCGCGCTCGTCGTGCTCGGCCTCCAGGTCGCCGCCGATCCGGCCACCGGCGTCACCTTCAGCCAATCGCCGTTCACCGATGAAGGGTGGTCAACGCTCGGTGCCCGCAACGTCGCCCTCCTCGGGCGCTGGGCAACCGACGAGTGGCAGCTCTACCTCGTGTCGCTGCCGTTCAGCGTGATCATGGCCGCCACCTTCGAGCTGTTCGAGGTTGGCGTCATCCAGGCCCGTCTGGTGTCGATCATCGTCAGCTCGGTCGCCGTGGCGCTGCTCAGCCTGGTCGTGGCGCGCCGCTTCGGCACGCTGCCGGCGCTCATCACCGGCGTCGGCCTGGCGATGTCCAGCCTCCTGGTCTACTACGGCCGGCTGGCGATGCTGGAGCCGATGGTGATGCTCTGGCTGGTCGCCGCCGCCGTGGCCATCGGGTGGGAGCGCGTCGGGACGTGGCTCGTCCCGGGACTCATCGCGGGTGCCTGCCTCGCGCTGGCGCTGGGGACGAAGCCGTCGAGCGCGGCCGCGGCGGTCGGCATGGTCGCGGGGGCGCTGGCGGCCGCGGCGGGATCTGACCGCTTCGCTGGCCAGGCTCGGCGCGGCGCGGTGGCGCTGGCCGTCGTCGGGTTGGCCGGCGCGGCGTGGTGGGCGCTGGTCGCGTCGATCCCCGGGGCATGGGATGCCATCGTTCGCATCTGGCCGGACCAGCTGCCGGCCTCATCGCTGGGGGAAGTGATCGATCGCGTGGTCTCGTATCCAATCGAGTCCGACGGCGCGGTCCGCCTGGCAGCGCCGCTCCTGCTGGGTGGCCTGCTCGGCCTGGCCGTGATGGCCGGGCGCTGGCGGTCGCTCGCGCCCGGGGACCGGATCATGGTCGGTGCCTGCGTGGGCTGGTTCGTCGTCGGCATGCTGGTGCTGGTGGTCGTGCCCTATCGCCCGAATCGGTACGTCGTTCCGCTGCTGCCGCCGCTTGCGCTGCTCACCGGCCTCGGCGCGTGGGGCATCCTGCCGATCGTGCGCCGGCGGCTGCCGTGGCGGTGGGCGCCGGCCGCGCTGGCGGTGATGGCGGCGTTCGTTCTCGGCGCGCAGGGCGCCTGGCACCTCGGGCGCTGGACGGCGCACGCCACGTATGACCTGCCCCGCATCCAGGCCGAGGTGCTTCACACCATGACCGACGGCCACGCCGTGCAGGGCGCCGGACCGACGATGGCGATGCGCGTTCCAGTCCCGGCGATCGTCGTCCAGTCCGATATCAACGACGGCGACCTGTACGCGAGCCACGGCGTCCGGTGGCTCCTGTCGAATCGTGACGCGGTCCCCACCTGGGCCGATGAGCATCCGGACGCCTGGGCGCAGCGTGAGCTGCTGACGTGCTACTCCTGGCCGTCGGGCGAGGCCTGCCTGGTGCGCATCCCGTGAGGCCATGGTGGATCGAGACTCGCGTGAGATCCGATGGCGGGCTCCTGCCCGCGGTCGCGGCCGCCTGCGTTGTGGTCGCGGTGCTGCTGGCCGTGCAGGTGGCGATGGATCCGAACATCGAGGTCACCGGCAGCGACTCGCCGTTCACCGACGAGGGCTGGTTGGTCCTCGGCGCCCGCAACGCCGTCCTGCTCGGTCGGTGGATCACGGACGAGTGGCAGCTCGTCATCGCGCAGCTGCCATTCAACGCCTTGGCCTTCGTGTCGTTCGAGCTGTTCGGGGTGGGGATCATCCAGGCGCGCCTGGTCTCGGTGGTGGCAACCGTGCTCGCCGTCGCGATCCTGGGGGTCGTGGTCGGGCGCCGCTTCGGGACCGCTGCCGGTGTCCTCGCCGCGCTGGCGCTCGGCACCGCGCCGCTCGTCCTCTTCTACGGGCGCCTGGCACTGCTGGAGGCGACGGTCATGGCCAGCCTCGTCGCCACCTTCGCCGCGCTGCTGCGTCGTGGCGACCGGACATGGATCCCCGGCGTGCTTGCCGGTCTTGCCATGGCGGTCGCGCTGGGGACGAAGCCGAGCGCCGCTGCGCCCATCGCCGGCCTCCTGGCCGGCGCGCTGCTGACCGGCGGAGCCCTGCGTCCGCTGCTGGCGCGGCGCTCAGCGTTGGCCGTCGGCGTCGTCGCCGTAATGGCCGCCGTCTGGGGCATCGCCGTGACGGCCGCCGGCATCTCCATACCCGATGCATTGCGGCCGTGGCCCGAGAGCGACGTGATCGCGCCGCTCGACGTCCTCGCCGGGCGCGCGTGGCATTACCTGAGCGGTGGCAATGACCTCGCCACCACGACCAACACGACGCTGCTCATCGGGTCGGCGCTGGGGCTCATCGTCATTCGGCATCG
>JAICQM010000132.1 GCA_025937875.1 Chloroflexota bacterium | reverse complement strand
GCCAGGCGCTCGGCTGGCGGAGCAGCTCCAGCAGATTCGAGCGGATCGCTGGGCGACGTCGGTCGGCGAGCGCGAGGAGGGGGTATCGGCCGCCGCAACCGCGGTCGTCGACTCACGGGATCGCGTCGTTGCCGCCCTCTGCATCTCGGCACCGACGACACGCCTGGGAGAGGACAGGTTCGGCGCCATGCGGCGGCCGCTGGAGACCAGCGCCGCCGAAGTCAGCGCGCTCCTGAAGCGCGGCTGAGCGGCTCGCTCCATCCCTGGGACGCACTGACCTCGTGCGCCGCGGCCGAGAGCTGCGGATGGAAGGCCTCGAGACGCTCGGCGGTAAGCCGGGCGGTGGGACCCGAAATTGACAGTGCGGCGTTGACGACTCCGGCCTGGTTCCGGATCGGGACGGCCGCTGCCGCCAGCCCCTCCTCGCGCTCGCCGAACGACATGGACCATTCGGTCTCGCGAATCACGTCGAGCTGGGCGGTGAGCTCCTCGAGCGAGGGTGCACGTGGTGATAGCGGTTCATTCGCCACGCGACGCAGTTCCTGCGCCAGGGTCGTGGCGTCGGCGAAGGCAAGGAGCATCTTCCCGGAGGCGCCGACCGACAGGGGGAGCGGCTTGCCCACCTCGGTGAAGTGCCGGAGCTCGTAGTTCCCGTCGACGGCCGACACACACACGCGCCGATCCCGTTGACGGACGTAGAGGTGGACGCTCTCGCCGACCTCGTCTCGCAGTCGCACCATGGCCGGCTTCGAGATCCGGACGATGTCGCTGAGACCATTGGACACCTCGCCCCAGCGCGCGAGCCTCGGGCCTGGCACGTACTGCGCCGTCCCGACCCGGAACAGCAGCCCGAGCTGGACCAGCTCCGACAGCAGACGGTGCGTCGATGACCGTGGTTGACCGAGCCGCTGCGCGATGGACGTCAGCGTCGACGCGTCGGGCGATTGCGCGACAAGGTCAAGGATCAGGGTGGCTTTCTCAAGGACCGACATCAGTCGACGGGCGTCCCGTAGAACTCGCCGAAGAGCTCCTGCTCGGAGGGGCGGTCCTCCGCGATCGGCCGGCTCACCCAGGTGACATTCATGTAGTGCTTCAGGTGGATGTTCTCCGAGGTGATGTTCCCACCCCACGTGCCGCAGCCGAGGCTGGACGTCATCGGCATGCCGTTGTTGAACGCGCCGGCGTTCGCCTTCGACTGGGGCTGCCGGACCATGATCCGGCTGACGGGCGCCACGCGCGCCAGACGGTCGATGTGGTCGTCGTCGAACGAATAGATGCCGCAGGAGTGCCCCTTGCCGCCCACCTCGAAGATGGCGCGGACCTTCTCGAGCGCGGCGTCGAAGCCTGAGTAGCGGAACATGGAAAGGACCACCCCCAGCTTCTCGGAGCTGAAGGGATGATCGCGACCGATCTCGTCCTGCTCGACGATGAAGAACCGCTCGTCGGCGCCCACCTCCAGCCCGGCCTTCGCGGCCAATGCCTGTGCCGAGATGGCGATCGTGTCCGGCGTCCGATGCCCCTCGCCGTCCCAGAGAACCGCCTGGAGCTTGGCTGCCTCCTCCGGCGTGGCGAGGTGGCCGCCCTCCGCAACCAGGCACTCGCGCAGCGCCTCGTAGACGGACGTTTCGACGACCAGGTTGCCATCGGCCGAGCATCCCGATCCGAAGTCGGACGTCTTGCTGAGGCGGGTGTTCCGCGCTGCCTCGGCGACGTCGGCAGTCTCGTCGATGACCATCGTCGAATTGCCGGCGCCGACGCCGTAGGCCGGCGTGCCGGAGCTGTACGCGGCCCTGACCATGTCGCGGCCCCCGGTTGCCTGCACGAGGTCGGCCTGCGTCATGAGGTACTGCGCGGCGGGAATGCTGGGCCGCTCGATGCACTGCAGCAGATCGACCGGCGCACCCTCGCGTGCCAGTACCCGCCGCATGATCTCGACCGTCTCGCGCGTCGTCCGCTGGCTGCGTGGGTGGGGAGAGAAGATGACGGCGTCCCGGCATTTGATGGCAAAGAGCCCGACCCCGGGTGGCGTCAGCTCGGGGTTGGTGGTGGGGACCAGCGAAGCGATGAGGCCGACCGGCTTGGCATACCGGACAATGCCCCGCTCGGGGAGCTCCTCGATGACGCCGATGCTCTTCTGTCGGAGGACGTCGCGCAGGATGCCCATGACCTTGAAGCGCTTCGCGACGCGGCTCTCGGGGTCGCCGATGCCGCTTTCATCCACGCCCATGTGAGCGAGGTGCGTGAACGTCGTCTCGTTCGCGACCGCCCAGGCCATCGCCTGGCAGAGGCGATCGACGTCGGTCTGGCTGGCGCCCTCGAAGGCCTGGAGCGCCCGGCGGGCGCGGTCGACGAGCTCGTCCACGTGGGCGGTTTCTTCAGCGGTGATCGCTCGAGCCATGTGATGCAGCGTTTCCACTATTGCGGATTGGTAGCCCATTCTCCGGGAACCTGATGAGCGTAGGATCGGTGCCGGCGACTGTCAAGATGGGAGCCGCCGCGATGCCACCGGGTACACTTGACAGCACGGAGCAGGGGAGGCAACGTTCCTCATAACGGACTCAATGGTCCGATATGTGGAACCGGCCGGCATGCGAGCCGGCCCGTGGCACGATGGATTCCGCACGGAGGTTGGCCCATGAAATCCACGGTGGCCGACCACATCGCGCGGTTCCTGGTCGTTCGCGGAGTGGAGCGCGTCTTCGGCCTCTGCGGCCATACCAACATCTCCCTGCTTGCCGCGCTCGAGCGTCAGGGAGCACCGCGCTTCATCACCACCCGCCACGAACAGGTCGCGGCGCATGCCGCGGATGGGCAGGCACGTGCCACCGGGCGGCCCGGGGTGGTCCTGCTTCACGTCGGCCCGGGCGTCACCAACGCGGCGACCGGCGTGGCCACTGCGGCGTTCGACTCAATCCCACTGCTCGTCATCGCGGGTGATGTCCCCTCCTACTACGAGGGGCGGGGCCCGCACCAGGAGTTCAACCGGCGGCGCGACGCGGACCAGACCTCCGTCTACGAACCGTTCGTCAAGCGGGCCTGGCGCGTGACGCGCGCCGACCAGGTCCCGCGGATCATGGCTCGGGCCTGGGACCTGGCGCTCGCCGGCCGGCCGGGCCCCGTTCTCATCTCGATGCCCATGGACATCCTCGGCGAGGTCTTCGAGGGGGAGATCGTCCCTGCCTCACCCATCGAGCCGCCGACCATCTCCGCGTCGACTGCCACCGCCATTGCCGACGAACTCCGACGCGCGGAGCGTCCCGTGATCATGGCCGGCGGAGGCACGCGTCGCGCGGCCAACGACGTGCGCCACCTCGCCGAGCTCGTCGGAGCGCCGATCATCCACAGCCTGATGGGGAGCGGGGTGCTCCCCCCGGACCACCCGCAGCTGATGGGCATGATCGGCTTCTGGGGCTCGCCTACCGCGAATCGCCTCGCGCGCGAGGCCGATGTGATCCTGGCCGTCGGCACTCGCTTCCCCGAGACCGATAGCAGCAGCTGGGAGCAGGGGGTCACGTTCAGCATTCCGCCGACCCGGCTGATCCACGTCGACATCGATCCGCACGAGCCGGGCCGCAACTACCCGGCGGCCATCTCCGCCACGTCGGACGCAGCGCTCGCGCTGCGTGCCATCGCCGCGGCGTACGGCGAGGCGACGCCGAACCGTGGCCACGACTGGACGCGGCTCCAGACGGAGCGTGAGGCATTTCTCGCGCCGAGCCGGGCGAACGCGGTCTCAGAGGAGTTCCCGCTGCTGCCCGAGCGCATCCTTGCCGATGTCCGGCGTGCCAGCCCGGACGCGATTCTGGTGACCGATGTCGGGTGGAACAAGAACGGCGTGGGTCAGCAGTACCCCGTCGACACTCCCGATTCCTTCATCACGCCCGGAGGCTTTTCCACCATGGGGTTCGGTCCGGCCGCCGTGCTCGGGGTGGCCGCGGCGACGACCGGTCGGCCGGCCATCGCGCTCGTGGGCGATGGTGCCTTCGGCTCCAACCTGAGCGTCGTGGCGACGGCTGTCGAGATGGGCGTGGCGCCCATCTGGGTCGTCATGAACAACGCAGCCTTCGGGACCATCGCCGGGCTCCAGCGAAAGCACTATGGCACCGGGTATGGCTGCGAGTTCGAGGCCGAAGGTGGCGCGTACTCGCCGGACTTCGCCGCGATCGGCCGCGCCTGCGGGGCGGATGGCGTGACCATCGAGAGCGCCGAGCAATTCGAGCCGGCGCTGCGCAGCGCCTTGCGATCCGGCCGCCCCACCGTCCTCGACGTCCCGATGCGCAACACGCCGGTGATGACTCCTGGCGAATGGGACATCGAGCGGATCTACCAGGTGGCACGATGACGCGCCGGCCCCCTACGGGCGCGCACCAGGGGTCGGGCGTCGGCGGAGCACACCGTGCCGATACCTGGTCGACGGCCATCACCGCGACGACGGGCGAACGCGTCTTCGTGCGCGGTCTGGCGCTCGATGAGGCGATCGGTCGTGAGTCGTTCCCCGCCATGCTGCTGCGCCTGTGGCGCGGCGATTCGGTGACAACGGAGGAAGCGGACCTCCTGGGCGCCTGCCTGGTCGCGTCCATCGACCACGGCCCACTGTCCCCGTCGGCGCTGGTCACCCGGACTATCGCCTCGACGCGCGCCGCGCCGATGAGCGGGCTGGCCGGCGGAATTCTCGCCTTCGGGGAACTCCATGGTGCAGTGGTCAGCCGCGCCATGCGGATCCTGGCCTCCGTCCCGCCAGACGGTGGTCTGGACGAGTGGGCTGACGACGTGTTCGCGACGGAGCGCGCCGCGGGGCGTCGTGTTCCGGGTGTCGGTCATCGCTGGCACCACCGTGACCTTCGAGCGGAACGGCTCCTCGAAGTTGCCTCGGCGGTATCGAGTCGTAGGCACGAGGCGGCGGTGCGAGCCTTGGCCGTACGGGTCAGCCGGCACTCGGGCAATCCGGCGCCGGTCAACGTCGACGGGGCCCTGGCCGTGGCGCTTACGGAGCTGCGGCTGAACCCGGCGTACGGCGACTTCCTCTTCGCCATCGCGAGGAGCTTTGGACTGGCGGCCCATTACGTCGAGGAGCTGGATCGTCAGCGGCCGATGCGGACGATCGATCCGACGGCCGCGCAGTACGACGGCGTGTCGGTTCCCGGCTTCGAATCCTTGGAGGCAGATGAATGAAGGTCCGGTTAATCTCGCCCTTCCGTGACGCCGAACAGATCTGGCTCGGTCTCGACGAGCCCGGGATGCGACGAAAGGTCTTTCGATTCGTCTCCCCTGACATCGGCTCGGAAGAGTTCATGGCCGGCATCACGATCTTCGAGCCGGGCGAGGCCAGCTCCTATCACATCCATCCGGATTCAGAGGAGATCAACCTGGTCATTGCGGGAAGTGGCGTCCTGGTGTCGGAGGGAGAGGAGGCCGAGTTCGTCGCCGGTCAGGCCATGTGGGTGCCCAAGGGTGTACATCACCAGCACCGGAACACAGGTGACGCCCCGCTCAAGCTCCTCTGGGTCTACACACCGCAGGCACCCCTCCCGTCGACATAGGCGCGTCCACCCGACGTGAATGATCCGGGACATCCTCGTCGGGGAGCGGTTACGACGGGGGCGCTGCGTGCCGGGCGGCTTGCTGCCCGGTGAGGTCGCGGTCCTCCATCTCCCAGGCGTGGTCCATGGCGTGCTGGCCGGTGCGGCGCAGGAGAAACTGGATCGGCCAGGTGCGCGCCGGCCTGCCGTCGGCGTTGAATTCCCGCACGAGACCGATGTACTCGTC
>JAICQM010000100.1 GCA_025937875.1 Chloroflexota bacterium | reverse complement strand
TCCCATGACCCTCCTGGAACGGATCGAGTCCGCCATGCGTGACGCCATGCGCGCACGCGACGAGCGCCGCACCATCACGTTGCGGAGCGCGATGGCGGCCGCCCACAACCGGAAGATCGAGCTGGGTCGCGACCTGACCGATGACGAGGTCATCGACGTCCTGGGCAAGGGCGTGAAGACGCGCCGCGAGAGCATCGAGATCTATCGCCGCGCGGGACGCGAGGACCGTGCCGAGCCGGAGGAGGCGGAGGTCGCGATCCTGACCGAGTTCCTGCCCCAGCAGCTCAGCGCCGAGGAGGTGGAGGAGCTCGCCCGCGCCGCCGTGACCGCGACCGGCGCCAGCAGTCCGGCCGACATGGGTCGCGTCATGGGTGCGCTCACCCCGGGGACGAAGGGACGCGCCGACGGCCGGATGGTGAGCGAGATCGTGCGCCGCCTCCTCGCCGAGACCGAGGCACCGGGATGACCAGCACCCGCCAGCGCCGTGGTGGCGCCTTCATCCCGCGCACCCTGGCCGAGCTCGGCGAGGGTGGCCCCGGCCGCGCCGCGGTGACGCGCGCCGCGCTCATCGTCTCGCTGCTGGCGCTGGCGATCTTCGGCGTGCTGACGGTGAGCCTCACCCCGTCCCAGGTGAATCTCGCTGTCGGTGACATCGCCGAGGCCGATGTACGGGCTCCGCAGGACGCCACCTATCAGTCGCAGGTCCTGACCGATGAGAAGAAGCAGCAGGCCGCCGATGCGGTCGAGACCCAGTACGAGCCGATCCGGCCGCGGCCGGACATCAGCGCCGAGCAGCTCGGGCGCCTGGACGGGCTGACGGAGGCGGTGACCGAGGTGCTGGCCCTGCAGCAGGCGGATGGGATCGAGCCGGCCGAGGTGCCGGCCGCGCTGCGTCGCGTGGCGCCGCAGCTCAGCACCGAGCAGGCCACGGCCATCGCCTCGCTCTCCGTCGCGCGCTGGGAGCCGATTGCCGCCGCAGCGCGGATGGTGCTCGAGGCCGCCCAGGCCGGCCCCATCCGCGAAGGCGAGGTCGAGGCCGCCCGCAGCGCCGCGCGCGCCAATGTCACCGCCGAGCTTCCCGAGCCGGATCGCGTCCTGGCCGGCGACCTGGTGGTCGAGTTCCTGACCGCCAATGAGCGCATCAGCCAGGCCGATACCGAGGCCGCCCGGAACGACGCGATCGCCGCCGTCGACCCGGTGGTGGTCTCGGTCAAGGAGGGCGAGTCGGTCCTCCAGGCGGGGCAGCGGGTCGAGGCGGACGACCTCGAGAAGCTCCAGGAGCTCGGCCTGACCCGGCCGCAGGTGGCGGCCGGCACGCTCGCTGGCCAGGGCCTGATGTCGATCCTTCTCGCTGCGCTGCTGTGCGGCTACCTGTGGCGCTTCGAGCCGGAGATCTGGCATCGCAATCGCTCGCTGCTGCTGTTCCTGCTCGCCTTCGTGGTGAGCGCGATCGCAATCCGGATCGCCGCCGACCGCACCCTGTGGTCGTATGTCGTGCCGACCTCGGCGGCGGTGCTGCTGATCGGAATCCTGCTCGGCGGATCCGCCGGGGCGGCGCTCGCCGCCGGCCTGGCGATGGTGGCCGGCCTCGCCAACCGCGAGGCCCTCGAGCCCGCCGTGTACGTGCTGGCCGGCGGCGCGGCGGCGCTCATCACGATCGTACGCGCGGAGCGTCTCAACGCGTTCGTGCGCACCGGCGCGTTAGTGGCGATCACCAACGTCGCGGTGCTGACTGCCTTCAATCTGCTCGAGCAGCGTGACCTGGCGGCGGTGCTGCAGGGCGTCCTGGTCGGGCTCGTCAACGCCGGCCTGTCGGTGATCCTGGCCGTGGGATCGTTCGCCACCCTCGGCAACGTGTTCGGGATCATGACCGTCTTCCAGCTCCTCGAGCTGGCCAATCCCTCGAACCGCCTGCTGCGTCGCCTGCTGCTGGAGACGCCGGGCACGTACCACCACGCGGTCATGGTCGGCAACCTCGCCGAGCGCGCGGCCGAGACCATCGGCGCCGACCCGCTGCTGGCTCGCGTGGCGGCCTACTACCACGACATCGGGAAGATGCGGAACCCGCTGGCCTTCATCGAGAACCAGGCCGGCGCCCGCAACATCCACGACGAGCTCGACGCCGAGACCAGCGCCCGCATCATCGCCAGCCACATCCGCGACGGCATCGATCTCGGCTACGAGCACGGGCTGCCGGTCCAGATCATCGGCTTCATCCCGCAGCACCATGGCACCGCGCTGATGAGCTACTTCCACGCCAAGGCGATGCGCGAGGTGGGCGGCAACGAGGAGCTCGTCGACGGCGAGCGCTTCCGCTATCCCGGTCCCAAGCCACAGAGCCGCGAGGCGGCGATCCTGATGCTCGCCGACGGCGTGGAGGCATCGGTCCGGTCGCTCGACAGCAAGGACCCGGAGTCGATCAGCGCCATGGTCGACCGCATCGTCGGCGACCGTGTGGCGGATGGCCAGCTCGAGGACGCCGATCTCACCCTCAAGGACATCAGCCAGATCAAGGAGGCATTCGTCCAGCAGCTGCTGGGGATGTACCACTCCCGGATCAAGTACCCCGACAACGTCGTCCCGCTCGAGCAGCGCGACCGCGCCTGAGCCTGTCCGGTTGGCCTTCCTCCCGGGCAGATTGAACCGCTAGGCTCGACCGAACCCTCTCAATGGTGATCGATCCACCGTGGACCGATCGCCACCGAGCGTGGAGGGATGGGTTGCACGACGAGCTGGTCCGCCAGGCACAGGGGGGCGACGCGGAAGCGTTCGACACCCTTGCGCGCATGGTGGGCGACCGATGCCTGGCGATCGCGGTGCGGATCCTCCGCGACCTCGACCTGGCCGAGGACGCCGTCCAGTCCGCCCTGATCCTGGCGTGGGCCGAACTCCGCGCCCTGCGCGATCCGTCCCGCTTCGAACCGTGGCTCCACCGCATCCTCACCCGCGCCTGCTACGCCGAGGCCAGGCGTCGCAAGCGCTGGTCCGAGGGCCTGAGGATCCTCCCCGCCGCGGGCGCGTACGGCCCCGACGACTACCTGACCGTGGACGACCGCGACCTGCTCGAACGGGCCTTCCGGAGGCTCACCGTGCAACAGCGCGCCGTCCTGGTCTTCCACCATTACCTCGGGCTGTCCATTCCCGAGGCGGCGGAGCGAATTGGAATTCCCGTCGGGACCGCCAAGTCCCGCCTTCATCACGCGATCAGGGCGCTGCGGGCCAGCGTCGACGCCGACGCCCGCGGCACCGCATCCCAGGAGCGACTTGCATGACCGCACCGCGAGATCCCGACCGCCTGATCGGCGCCTTCCTCAGCGAGGGCGAAGAGCGGCTCGACGACCAGGTCTACGACGCGGTCCGTGCGCGAATTGAGCAGACACGACAACGGGCCGTCCTCGGCCCGTGGAGAACGCCCACCATGAACAAGATCGCCACCTTCGGCTTCGCGGCCGCGGCCGTGGTCATCGCCGTGTTCCTCGGCGCGCAGCTGCTCGGTTCGCCGAGCAGGTTCGGCGGGCCGGGCCCGGTGCCGACCACGAGCCCAGAGATCTCAGACACCCGGTCGCCATCGCCGACGCCCGCTGCCGTCCTCCCGGAGGGCCTGTTCGCCCTGACCGATGGAAGGGCGCTTGACGGCATGCCCACGTTGTCCACCACGGTGACGGTTCCGGCGCCGGGCTGGTACGGCGAGCCGGGAGGCGCCATCCTCGTGAAGAACGACAACTCCGCCGCGCCGGACGGCGCAGGCATGATCGCCTTCTTCGGCGAGCTGTACGTATACGCCGATCCCTGCCAGTGGGCCACGACCCGGCCGGATCTCCCGGTCTCGACGGTCGACGAGCTCATGGAGGCCCTGGCGGCGCAGGCGTCGCGGGATGCCTCGGAGCCGGTCGACATCACCCTGGACGGCCACACCGGGCAGTCGGTCATCCTCCACGTGCCCGATGACGCGGTCTTCACCGAGTGTGACCAGGGCACGTTCGGCAGCTGGGGGGTGCCGGGGGCAGACCGGAGCCCCTTCCGCTACCACCAGGACCCGGGTCAGATCGACGAAGTGTGGGCCGTGGACGTGGACGGGGTGCTGACCGTCATCGACGTGGCGTACTACGACGGGACGCCCCAGGCCGTTCGCGATGAGATGCGAGCCATCGTCGAATCTGTCACGTTCGAGTAGGCCCACGTCATCACGCCGGCGCGTCCGGCAGCGCGGTGAGGGGACGGGGTTCGGGCGGCACGCCCGGCGGGTCGGCGAGGCGCAGCTGGTAGTGCGCCACGTCGTGCCAGGCACCGCGCTTGAAGCCGACGCGCTCGTACACGCCAACCGGCTGCATGCCGATCGCACGGTGGAGCGCGACGCTGGCCGGGTTCGGCAGCGTGATCCCGGCATAGGCGTTCACCATCCCCTGGCGACGCAGGATCGGGAGCAGCACGTCGTACAGGCGGCGGCCGATGCCGCGGCCGTGGAACGCGCCGTCGACGTAGACCGATATGTCGACCGACCATCGGTATCCCGGTCGTTCCCGGTGCGGCCCGGCGTAGGCGTAGCCCACGACCCGGTCGGCCTCGACCGCGACCAGCCACGGGAAGCGCTCGAGGATGGCGGCCATGCGTGCCGCCATCTCGGCCGCAGATGGTGCGACCTCCTCGAACGAGGCGACGCCCTCCTCGACCGCGGGGCGATAGATGGCGGCGATCGCCTGGGCGTCGCGCGATGGATCGGCGAGACGGACGATCACGCCGCCCGGGGCAACAGCGCCGCCCCGGCGGCATCGGAAAGGGCCTCGGCGCGCCTGCGATCCGTCGATGGGGCAATGATCCAGGCGACGAGGAGGGCGATGAAGACGAGCAGTGCGGCGATGACCATTTGCCTGTGGGCTCCTTCGCTACGGCTGGTAGGCGATCTCGCCGTGCTGGGCCAGGTCGAGGCCGGCCTCTTCCTGGTCGTCGGGCACGCGGATCGGGATGACGAGGTTGACGAGGAACAGGATGGCGGCGGTGGCGGCGGCGCTGTACGCGGCTGTCGCGGCCACACCGGCGGCCTGCAGCAGCATCTGGGCCGGCTCACCGGCCAGCAGGCCGTCGCGTCCGGCCGGGTTGACCGCCAGCGTGGCGAACACGCCGGTCGCCACGGCCCCGAAGGCGCCGCCGACGCCGTGAACGGCGAACACGTCGAGCGCATCGTCGATGCGCGAGCGCAGGCGCAGCTGCGACGCGGCGTAGCACACGCTGGCCACGCCGGCACCGATGAGCACCGCCGCAGCGGGACTCACGAACCCCGCGGCAGGAGTGATCGCCACCAGGCCGGCCACGGCGCCGATGGCGGCGCCGACCACCGATGGCGACCCTCGGTGCAGCCAGCTGATGGTGACCCAGGTGATGGCCGCGGTCGCCGCCGCGGTGTTGGTGGTGACGAACGCGGTCGCCGCCAGCCCGTTGGCACCGAGCGCAGAGCCGGCATTGAAGCCGAACCAGCCGAACCACAGCAGTCCGGCGCCCAGGACGGTCATCGGCACGTCGTGTGGCTCGGTGGCGGGCTCGACGAGGCCGGTGCGACGACCGATGAACAGCGCCGCCACCAGGGCCGCCACGCCGCTCGAGAGGTGGACGACGGTGCCGCCCGCGAAGTCGAGCACACCGAGGCCGAAGAGCCAGCCGTCCGGCGACCAGACCCAGTGCGCGATCGGGGCGTATACGAGCGTCGACCAGGCGACCGCGAACAGGACGAAGGCCTTGAAGCGCTTGCGCTCGGCGAAGGCGCCGGTGATGAGGGCCGGGGTGATGATGGCGAACATCATCTGGAACGCCATGAAGGCGAGGTGCGGCACCGTGGTCGCGTAGGTGTCCGACGGCGCCCCGGTGACGCCTTCCAGGCCGATCCAGTCCAGCCCCCCGATGAGGCCGGCGCCGGTGTCCGGGCCGAAGGCCAGGCTGTAGCCCCACAGCACCCAGGTGACGCTCACCAGGCCCAGGATGAAGAAACTGTGCATGATCGTGGAGAGCACGTTCTTGCGGCGGACGAGGCCGCCGTAGAAGAGGGCCAGGCCGGGGGTCATGAGCATGACGAGGGCGGCTGAGACCAGCACCCAGGCGGTGTCTCCGGTATCGATGGTCGGCACGTGGCGGCTCCGGCGAATGCGTTGTGCGGAGAGCCTGTACGGCGTCGGTGGCCGACACCAGCCCCACGACGGCGGCAACGCGGCGGGGTCTTGTGCATGTTGCACAATCTCGGTCGAGAGTCTTGGCGCGGGACGTGCCGTCGCCTAGGATGGTCCGACCATGGGCTGCGCGGTCACCATCCACGACCGGATCGGGCACGAGCGGCTGACCTCGGCGGCCGAGCCGCTGTCGGCTGACGCGATCCTCTCCCTGCTCGAGGCGGCCATCGCCGAGACCTCGCACCAGGCGCTGGGGTCACGCGACGTCGAGGTGGAGCTGACGCTGCACGGGGACGCCGAGATGGAGCGGCTCAACTTCGATCACATGGGCGAGCGTGGCCCAACGGATGTCCTCTCGTTCCCGCTGCACGAATGGTCGCTCGACGGCGACCGTCCGCACCTCGCCGACGACGACGGCTTCGGACCGCCCGGGGTGCTGCTGCTCGGCGACGTCGTGATCGACGTCGACCAGGCCGAGCGCCAGGCCGCGGAGGGCGGCTGGTCGGCGGCGGAGGAGATGGTCCTGCTCGCCGTCCACGGGACGCTGCACCTGGTCGGTCACGACCACGCCGAGCTGGACGGGGAAGCTGCGATGCGCGACGCCGAGCACGACGTGCTGCGCGCCCTGCACCGCAAGCACCGCGAGGTGGACTGGCAGCCCGGTTCCCTGTTCGACCGGGCCGGCCACGCGGTGACGAGCGGCACCTGACTCGGGACCGAGCCTTGCCGGGGCCGATGGCGGCGCGTTGCACCACACGGAGATAACGGCCAACGAGGCCTGTTCAGAAGGCTCCGTACGCTCAGCCCACGCTCAGCGCACGCTCAGCCCAGCCCTCTGAGGGCCACTTCTTAGCCGATACCTCCGCCCCATGCAACGAACGGCCCGCAAGGCCGGCGTCGATTCGCGTTCCGAGGCGACGTCAGCGCTGGGCGAAGCGATCCGCGCGCAGGGCGGCCGGCACCGTGCCCTCGCCGAAAATCACCTCCACCGCAAGCCGGGCCGACGCCGGTCCGGTGCTGATGCCCCACGGGCCATGCCCGGCACAGGTGAGGAGGCCAGTGACGCCCGCCACCGGACCGATGAACGGGCGACCATCGGCCGATTGCGGCCGCGCACAGCGGCGCACCTCCAGC
>JAICQM010000098.1 GCA_025937875.1 Chloroflexota bacterium | reverse complement strand
TCGATGCCGGCCGTCTTCTGGGCCTCGGCGGGGCTGTCGGTGGCGGCCGCGCTCCTGGTCTGGCTCGGCACCCGCGAGGTACGCCCCGAGGTCATCCCGGTCGGTCCCACCCTGCGCCTCGCGTTCGGGGCGCTGCGGGGCGTCCTGACCGATGCCACCGTGCGCCGCATCTTCGCCATCTACGCGGTCGCCTTCCTGGCCACCCAGATGAGCCGTCCCTACCTGCCGGTGCTGGTTGAGGGGCTGGTGGGCGTCGGACCCGGCCTCGCGAGCGCAGTGGCGCTGGTGGTCGGCACCGCCGCCCTGGCCGGCGCGATCGTCTCGCCGCTCGGCGGGGCGCTCGGCGACCGGGTCGGGTTCCGGCCGGTCCTGCTCGGTGCGCTGGCCCTGTGCGGAGTGACGCTGCTGGTCATGCCGGTGACGCCGGGCGTCGTCCCGCTCGCCGGCGCATCGTTCGCGTTCGCGGCCTTCAACGCGGTCGCCACCGCGATGGTCTTCGGGCTGCTGGCCACCCAAACGCCGCCCGAGCGCCGATCGGCCACGCTCAACCTCGTCTACCTGCCGCTGTACGCGGCCGGCATCGTCGGTCCGGCACTGGCCGCCGGGGCGGCCGCGGTCGGTGGCGTGGCGGCGCCCTTCGTGGCCGGGGCGGTGGCCGTCCTCATCGGTACGGCGGTCATCGCGTACCGGTCACCGGGCACTAGAATCGCTGCCAATGCGTGATGCGTCGCCGCCGAACCTGCATATCAGCCGTCACCCGCTGGTGGCGCACAAGCTGTCGATCCTGCGCGACGTGTCGACCGAACCGAAGAAGTTCCGCGAGCTGGTTCGGGAGCTGACGTGGCTGCTGGGCTACGAGGCGATGGCCGATCTCGCTCCCCGCGCGAAGCAGGTGGAGACGCCGCTCGAGGTCACCGACGGCGCTGAGCTCGAGCCCCGCGTCGGCCTGGTGCCCGTCCTGCGGGCCGGCCTGGGCATGGTCGACGCCATGCTGGAGCTCGTTCCGACCGCCGAGGTCTGGCACATCGGCCTGTACCGCGACGAGCGCACGCTCAAGCCGGTCGAGTACTACAACAAGCTGCCCGACGCGGCCACCGTCCAGATCTGCCTGATCCTGGATCCGATGCTGGCCACCGGGGGCTCGGCGGCGGCGACGGTCGACATCCTCAAGGCCTGGGGCGCGGTGCGGATCAAGCAGGTGTCGTTGATCGCGGCCCCCGAGGGCGTGGCCACGCTGTCCGGCGCGCATCCCGACGTCGACATCCACGTCGCCGCCATCGACCGAGCGCTCAATGAGCGCGGGTACATCGTGCCGGGTCTCGGCGACGCCGGCGACCGCCAGTTCGGCACGTTCGCCGGCCCGGGTTCCGAGCCGGGCCATGGCCCGGATCCCGAGACGGTCGAGGTCGTCCGTCGCCTCCAGCGCGACCTCACGTCCTAACCACGCCACCTGCCCGCCGATCTATCGCCGGAATCGCACCGGAGCTTGGTGCCGCGCCGATATATCGGCACTCACGGGGCCGAGGACGGGTGACTCTCGGGTGCTCCCTCGCGCAGACCTCCTTGCGTGCGCCGGGACGCGGGTGGCGCGGATGAGCCGCCAAACCGGCCTTGCGTCGTAGTTGCGCGCGCTGGGGCGCATGCGCGTGAGCGGAAGGACCGGTTCGTGCGTCGAGGCGCACATCGCGGGTGCGCATCGGCACCGATCGCGGCCCACGGCTGCCCGAGGGAGCTGTAGAGCGTGGCGTTCGCTCTGTCAGCAGTCGCTCGTGCTCCACGAGGCGTGTGTCGTGGCGGTTCGTGCTCCACGAACAGGTGCTGACAGCGGCATCCCGGCGGCGGCATAGCGCCACATTCCGGGCATAGAAACGTCCCGAAAGGACCGCCTAACAGCACCGTTGATGCAATCTCTCGGTACTGCCTGCGAACCGTTGATGTAATCGCCGGACCGCGTTGGCCGCCCCTTCGGGACACCCAGAGAATAGGCGGCGCGCCGGCAGCAGGGCAAGCCCTCTTATCCCCGACTTTCGAACGGCTTGGCGTTGTTATCCACACCTTGTCCCCATTGTGGACATTGTTGTCAGCTTGACGGAACCTTGATCCAGCGACCTCACCATGGTTGGACCGATGACCCACGACCGGCTGCGCGTGCTCTTCCTGTGCACCCACAACAGTGCCCGCTCCCAGATGGCGGAGGGGCTGCTGCGCGCCATCGGTGGCGACCGCTTCGAGGTCCACAGCGCCGGCACCGAGGCGACGGAGGTCCGCCCGCAGGCGATCGAGGCCATGGCGGAGATCGGGATCGACATCAGCGGCCAGGAGTCCAAGACGCTGGAGCGCTACCTGGGCCGGGAGATCGACTGGCTGGTCATCGTGTGCGACCAGGCACGAGAGTCGTGTCCGGTGCTGCCGGGCGTCCGAAACCAGCGTCACTGGAGCATCGAGGATCCCGCCGGGAAGGGCATCGAGGCCTTCCGCGCCGCACGCGACGAGCTGCGCGGGCGCATTGACGCCTTCGTCAGCGAGGTTGCGGGTGGCCAGCACGACGGCTGACCCCCCGCTCGACGTTTGGGTTTAGCAGCAGCCGCCGCCGCAGCAATCAGGATCGCAACACATCGCGGAGCACCTCCTTTCACCGGGACGCTACGCCGCATATTGACGATTGTCAATATAGACCGATGACGATATGCTTGCCGTTGCAATGACGCGCTCGACCGACCCCGATGTCACGCTTCTCGCCGCCCTGGCGGATCCCACCCGCCTGTCGATCGTTCGGCAGCTGGCGGAGGCCGGCCGCGCCGGCATGATCTGCGCCTGCGACTTCGTCGAGTGCTGCAACGTCAGCCAACCGACGATCAGCCACCACCTCAAGGTGCTGCGCGAGGCTGGAGTGGTGACCGGCGAGCGTCGCGGCACGAACATCTACTACGCGCTCGACGCCACCTTCGCGTCGCGCTTCGCGGCCATCGGCGTGACGCTGGCCGGTCTGATCCCGCTGGAGGCGCTACCCTCGCCGGCGTGAGCCGATCGGTCCCCGCCTGCCCGAACTGCGCCCAGCCCGTGGAACAGCCCCTCCTCTGCGACCGCTGTGGCTGGCGCTGGTACGCGAACCCACGGCCCGCCGCCGGGACGGTGGTGGAGCGCACCAATTCGGCCGGCGAGGCCGAGGTCCTGTTGCTGCGCCGCGCGGTGGAGCCGGGGCTGGGGGCGTGGGACCTGCCGGCCGGCTACCTCGAGCCCGGCGAGTCGGTCGAGGGGGCCGCGTGCCGCGAGACGGCCGAGGAGGCCGGTTTCGAGGTGCAGCTGGTGGAGCTGATCGGCATCTACACCTCGCGCCCCGGCAATGCGGTGAGCGCCGTGTACCTGGCGCGGCCGGCGGACGAGGAGGCATCGGTCGATCCGGACGACGAGTCGTCGGAGCACGCCTGGGTGACGCGCGCGGAGGTGCCGGCCTGGCTGCCCCGGATGGCGTTCCGATCGATGGCCACCGCGCTCGCCGATTGGGCCGGCGGGCGCCGCGGCGTCCCGCGCGACTGGTAGGCCTCGGGCCGCCGTCACGGCCCCTGCGGTACACTCGCTGGACCGCACGCTCACGCACAGCTCGGAGTCCTCGATGCCCGATTCACCGGACCGCGTCAGCGTGGCCGTCACCGGCGCCGCCGGCCAGATCGGCTACGCGCTCCTCTTCCGCATCGCGTCGGGCCAGATGTTCGGCCCCGACACACGGGTCGAGCTGCGACTGCTGGAGCTGGAGGCCGCGCTGCCGGCATTGGGTGGAGTGGTGATGGAGCTCGAGGACTGTGCCTTCCCGCTGCTCGATGGCGTGGTGACCACGTCGAACGCCGATGAAGCGTTCCGCGGTGCCAACTGGTCGCTCCTGGTCGGCGCCGTGCCGCGCAAGCAGGGCATGGAGCGCAAGGACCTGCTCACGATCAACGGCGGCATTTTCACCGGCCAGGGCGAGGCCATCGGCCGCCATGCCGCCGACGACGCGCGGGTGCTGGTAGTGGGCAACCCGTGCAACACCAACGCGCTCATCGGGTCGAGCGCCGCGGCCCGCCAGGGCATGCCGCGCGACCGATGGTTCGCCATGACGATGCTCGACGAGAACCGCGGCCGCAGCCAGCTGGCGCAGCAGGCTGGCGTGCCGGTGCGCGAGGTGCGCGACCTGGCGATCTGGGGCAACCACAGCGCGACCCAGTTCCCCGACTTCTACCACGCCACCATCGGCGGGCGACTCGCCACCGAGGTCCTCGACGAGGGCTGGCTGCAGGGCGAGTTCATGACCACCGTCCAGCAGCGGGGAGCGGCGATCATCGCGGCTCGGGGGCAGTCGAGCGCGGCCAGCGCGGCGAACGCGGTGGTGGACACGATTCGAAACATCACCCGGCCGACCGGCGAAACGTTCAGCGCCGCCATCGCCGCACCGGCCAGCGGAGGCTACGACGTGCCGGAGGGGCTCGTGTTCGGCTACCCGCTGCGTTCCGATGGGAGGGGAGGCGTCGAGATCGTCCAGGGCATCGATCACGGGGAGTGGGCCGCCGCCCGCATCCGCGCCACGATCGACGAGCTGCTCGAGGAGCGCGCGGCGGTGACCGAGCTGGTGGCCGCATGAGCGACCACGCTCGGAGCGACGGCGAGACGGCCACCGCAGAGCGCCGCGCGACCGATGCGGCGACCCTCAACTGGACGGGCGGCTCCGTCGAGCTGCCGCTGGTCCCCGGCGTGGAGGGCGACACGGGGCTGGACATCGGGAAGCTGCGCTCGGAGAGCGGCTTCATCACCTACGACCCCGGCTACGGCAACACCGGCGCCTGCACCAGCGCGATCACCTACCTCGACGGTGAGTCGGGCATCCTCCGCTACCGCGGCTACCCGATCGAGCAGCTCGCCGAGCATTCCTCCTTCCTTGAAGTTGCGTACCTCCTCATCTGGGGCGACCTGCCGACCCGTGCCCAGCTCGACGCGTTCCACAACGAGGTCACGCATCACACCCTCATCCGGGAGGAGATGCGCTCGTTCTTCGACTCGTTCCCGACCGATGCCCACCCGATGGCGGTCCTCGCTGCCGGCACGGTCGGGATGAGCACGTTCTACCCCGACTCGCAGAACATCTCCGATCCGGCCGCGGTCGAGGTCACCATCAATCGCCTCATCGCCAAGCTGCCGACGCTGGCGGCGTGGTCGTTCAAGAAGGCCATCGGCCAGCCCTACGTCTATCCGCGCAACGACCTGGGCTACGCCGCCAACCTGCTGCACATGATGTTCGCGGTACCGTCGGAGGACTACGAGGTCGACCGGCAGGTCGCCGAGGCCCTCGACCTGCTGCTCATCCTGCACGCCGACCACGAGCAGAACTGCTCGACCTCCACCGTGCGCATGGTGGGCAGCGCCCACACCAACCTGTACGCGTCGATCAGCGCCGGCATCAGCGCCCTCTGGGGTCCGTTGCACGGCGGTGCCAACGAGGCGGTGATCAACACCCTGGAGCGGATCGTGGCCGACGGGGGCGACATCCAAAAGTGGGTCGACAAGGCCAAGGACCCCAACGATGCATTCCGCCTGGCCGGCTTCGGGCACCGGGTCTACAAGAACTTCGACCCGCGCGCGACGATCATCAAAGGCGCGGCCGAGCGGGTCCTGGCCGCCACCGGCGCGGACGATCAGCTGTTCGAGGTAGCACAGCGGCTGGAGGACGTCGCGCTCAACGACGAGTACTTCATCAGCCGCAAGCTCTATCCCAATGTCGACTTCTACTCGGGCCTCATCTACCGCGCGATCGGCTTCCCGAAGACCATGTTCACCAACTGCTTCGCCATCGGCCGCCTGCCGGGCTGGATCGCGCAGTGGCGCGAGATGCTGGGCGCGGAAGAGACGAAGATCGGGCGCCCGCGGCAGGTCTACGTGGGCGAGCCGGCGCGCGACTACGTGACCATCGACCAGCGCGCGGACGGATAACCTACGCCGACATGCGCGTCACCATCCTCGGCCGGAGTCCCGCCCGGCCCAACCCCGGCGAGGCCTGCGCCGGCTACCTGGTCGAGGGCGGCGGCACGCGCGTCCTGCTCGACGCCGGACCGGGGGTCGTGGCCCAGCTGCTGCTGACCTGCTCACCGGACGAGCTCGACGCGGTCCTGATCAGCCACATGCACACCGACCACTTCCTTGACCTCGTGACATTGCGCTATGCCTTCCCGTGGCTGGACGAGGCGAAGCGGCGGCTGACGGTCATCGTCCCGCCGGGGTCGAAGGATCAGCTGGCGGATCTGGCGCGTGGCGCCGGCTACCCCGACTTCTTCGCCCGCAGCTTCGACTTCGTGGAGCACGATGGCGAACGCGCGATCGAGCTCGGCAACCTGCGCTTCGAGCCGCACGCCACCCAGCACTACGTCCCGACCTGGGGCTTCCGGACCACGGCCAGCGGTGCCGGCGAGGAGGCCGGCCGCGTCTTCGCCTACAGCGCCGACACGGCGCCGTACGACGACCTCGGCGCGCTGGTGGACCGCGCCGACCTGCTCCTGTGCGAGGCAGCACTGCGCTCGTTGAACGAGGACGCCCGGCCGCCCGAGCCGCGTGGCCACCTGCTCCCCAGCGAGGCGGGTGAGATCGCGACTCGCGGTCGCGTGGGCCGCCTGGTGCTCACCCACCTCCCCGTCCTCGACCACGATGGCTGGGCGCGGGAGCAGGCCGCCACCGCGTACGAGGGGCCGGTCGAGGTGGCCGAGGTGCTCAAGGCCTACGACGTCTAACTGGCCGGGCGGCTATTCCAGCCGGGCGCGCGCGATCCAGCGGTCGGCGGCCCAGGTGGCGAGGGCCCAGACCTGGCTCAGCAGCACCGCCGCGACCGCCATGACCGCGATCCCGACGAACGCGCTCGGCTGCGGCACCTGGCCGGCGAGTACCAGGGCGGCACCGAAGATCACCAGCAGCACGATCGCCAGCATCATCAGCGCGATCTTGGCCGCGGTCCACGCGAACCACGAGAGCGGCCTGCCCTGCGCCCGACCGGCCAGCCACAGGACGCAGGGCCCGGCCGCGCCGGCCAGGGCGGTGTAGAAGCCGAAGCCGCTGAGCAACTCGCCCAGGCCCATTGGCTGCTGCAGGACGATGCGCGCGAAGGCCCCCACGGCCAGGAGCGTCGAGAGCGCACCGACCCCCATCAGCCACAGCAGCAGGAGGGTGGCGGTCCCGCCGGAAAGGCGCTCGATGAGCGCGCCGTCCTCGGCCTCGACGACCTCGGTCGGACCATCGGGGGCGATCTCCTCGCCCTCGGCGTTTCGCTCGCGACGCCGTACCGGGCCGTCTTCGACCATCAGACCGATGTCG
>JAICQM010000017.1 GCA_025937875.1 Chloroflexota bacterium | reverse complement strand
GGCTGCGCGACCAGTTCGGCCACCACCTCCAGCGCGCGTCCCGCGTGCGCCGTGGGGACCTTGGAGGTGTACACGGTAAGCTCGCGATCGGTGCTGGCGTTGACGCTCCCGCCCACCGACTCGATCGCCGCCGACAGGCCACCGGGAGCCGGATAGGCGCGCGTGCCCTTGAAGACGAGGTGCTCGAGCAGGTGGCTCAGCCCGGCCTGGGCACGATCCTCGTGGCGCGAGCCGACGCCCACGAAGAGGCCCACCGAGACGGATCGCGCATGCGGCATGGCCTGGGAGACGACGCGCAGTCCGTTGGGCAGCACCGACCGCTCGTAGGGCACGCGCGCGGCGCGGGGGCGGCGCGCGCCGTTGGCACGCCCGTGCGTCGAGCCGGGCGCCACCTCAGGCGTCCTCGTCCTCGTCCGTGCTGTCCCCGCCGTCCGGCGCCATCAGCAGCTCCATCTGGATGTAGCGCAGGTCGCGTGCGAGCTCCTCGGGCGTGCGCGGCAGCGGGCGCCCGCCCGTGGTCGGTGCCGCGTCATCGGCCAGGTGCGGGAGGCTGTTGGCGAACTCGATGACCACCCGCTCGTTCCCGATGACGAGCGTGTAGACCAGCAGCTGCTCTGAGGTGGTGTCGAACTGCAGGTAGTCGAAGCTGTCGAGGTTGAGGCAGATGGACAGCGGCGTGAAGTAGCTCGCGATCTCGGGATGGTCGACCACGATCCGCTCGACCCATCCGGTGCCCTGGCTCGTGACACTGCTGCCGCGGTAGTACGCGTAGCTCACCGTCTGCTTGAGGAGCGGGCGCAGGATGTTGTAGATGTCGGTGCGGTTGGTGACGACGCCGGTGTTGATGTACAGCTTGGCGCGAGCGTCGGTCATGGGTGTCGGCGAGTCTAGCACCGCCGCAACGGCGCTCTCGGCCCGTAACGGGCCGACGACGATTCGCCGCGGGCCGGGTTCAGGCTAGGATGGCGGGCGATGAAGCTCCTGGCCGCCGATATCGGGAACACGAATCTCACCCTCGGCCTGTTCGACGGTGAGCAGCTGGTCGGCTCGTGGCGCGCGACGACCCGGGCGACGGCGACCAGCGACGAGCTGGCGGCGCAGGCCGGCGACCTGCTGGCGCTCGAGGGCCACCGGCTGGCGGACCTCGACGCGGTCGCCATCGCCTCCGTCGTGCCGCCGGTGACCGCGACCTTCGACCGCTTCGTGCGCGAGCGCCTCGGGATCGAGCCGGCCATCGTGGATGCGACCGCGCTCGAGGGAACTCTCGAGATTCGCATCGACCGGCCGGCCGAGGCCGGTGCCGACCGTCTCGCCAATGCCCTCGCGGCCCGTATCGAGTTCGGCGGCCCGGCGATCGTGGTCGACCTCGGCACGAGCACCAACTTCGACGTCATCGACCATGCCGGCGCGTACCTCGGCGGCGCCATCGCCCCGGGGATGGGCCTGTCGCTGGAGGCTCTCGTCGGTCGCGCCAGCAAGCTGCCGCGCATCGAGCTGCGCCGGCCACCGACCGCGATCGGCGCGAACACCGTCCATGCCATGCAATCCGGCGCGGTGCTTGGCTACATCGGCCTCGTGTCGGGCCTGCTGACCGCCCTGCGCGGCGAGCTGGCCGAGCGCTCACCGGCCGACACGCGGGTCACCGTGGTGGCCACCGGCGGCTACACCTTCGAGCCGTGGCTGGCCGAGGTCCCCGGGATCGACGCCGTCGAACCCGACCTCACGCTGCGCGGCATCCGCTACGCCTGGCTGGCCCGGTCCGGCGCCGCCGGCGCCGCCACGCCCACATTGATTGAGGAGGAGCCCGCATGACCGATTCACGCGGCACGCTGGCCGGACGCCGCATCGTCGTCGGCGTGGCCGGCAGCATCGCGGCCTACAAGGCGGTGGCGCTGGTCAGGCTCCTCGGCGAGCGGGGCGCGGTGGTGGACGTGGCGATGACGCCGTCGGCCACCCAGTTCGTGGGTCCGCTGACGTTCGAGAGCCTCACCCACCGTCCGGTGGTTGACGACGTGCTCGAGCTCGACGCCGACCAGCAGATCGCCCACATCGAGCTTGCCGAGGCGGCTGATGCGGTCGTCATCGCTCCCGCCACCGCCAACCTGCTCGCGGTCCTCGCCGCCGGCCTGGTCCAGGACGCGGTGAGCGCCGTCGCCTGCGCCAGCCGCGCACCGGTGATCGTGGCCCCGGCCATGGACGCCGGCATGTGGACGCATCCCGCCACGCAGCGCAACGCCGAGACGCTGCGCGGCTACGGCTATCGCATCGTGGAGCCGGAGGTCGGCTCGCTGGCGAGCGGCCTGACCGGCGTCGGCCGGCTGGCGGAGCCGCCGACGATCGTGGACGCCGTGGAGCGGCTCTTCGCGCGCGCCGGCGACCTCGACGGCGTGCGGGTCGTGGTCAGCGCCGGCGGCACGCGCGAACCGATCGACCCGGTGCGCTTCATCGGCAACCGCTCGAGCGGGAAGATGGGCGTCGCCATCGCCGAGGCGGCGCGCGATCGTGGCGCATCGGTCACGCTGGTGGCAGGCGTGATGAGCGTCACCCAGCCGCGGGGCGTCGAGGTGGTCGACGCCACCACCGCCTCGACGATGCGCGAGGCGGTGCTGCGTCATGCCCCCGGCGCCGACATCCTGGTCATGGCAGCGGCGGTCAGCGACTTCGCCCCGCAGCGTGCGTCCGGCAGCAAGATCAAGCGCGATGGCTCCTCGCTCGCCATCACGCTGGTCCCCAACCCCGACATCATCGCTGAGGTGGGTGAGATGCCGGAGGAGGTCCGTCCGTTCCTCATCGGGTTCGCGGCCGAGAGCGACGACCTCGAGGCCAACGCGGCCGCCAAGCTGCGCGATAAGGGCCTGGACCTCATCGTCGGCAACGTCGTGGGTGGGCCCTTCGACGCCATCGGCTCCGACGAGAACAAGGTGACCGTGTTCGGCGCCGAGGGCGCACTCACCGACTGGCCGATGCTGCCCAAACGCCAGGTCGCCGAACGGCTGTGGGACCTGATCGCCGATCGCTGGCGGGCCGCCCGGCCAGCCGAACCCTCCGAGGGCCAGGCGCGGCGGAGCCGCCGCAGATGAAGGTCGTCGAGGACGTCGACGCGCTGCGCGCGGCCATCCTCGAGCGCCGGATCGCCGGCGACGCGATCGGCTTCGTGCCGACGATGGGGGCCATTCACGACGGACAGCGGTCGCTGGTGCGGCGGGCGCGCGAGCTCGACGGCTGCGTGGTTGCCTCGGTCTTCCGCGATCCCGCGGAGTGGCGGATCCTCGACGAGCGCGACGACGGGCCACGCGACCCCCGGCGCGACCTGGCGCTGCTCGAGAGCGCGGGCGCCGATATCGTCTTCACGCCGGCCGTGACGACCCTCTACCCCACCGACGACCTGACGCGCGTCACCGTCGAGGGCCTGACCCGCCAGCTGGAGGGTGCCTCGCGACCGGGCCACCTCGATGGCCTGACGACGGTGATGCTCAAGCTCGTCCACCTCACCGGGCCGGCGCATGTCTACCTGGGCCAGAAGCACGCGCAGCAGGTGGTCGTGCTGCGCCGCATGCTGCGCGACCTGTTCCTCAACGTGGAGCTGGTGGTGTGCCCCACCGTCCGCGACCCCGACGGTCTGGCGCTTTCGAGCGCCAATGCGCGCCTGACCATCGAACAGCGCCATGCGGCGACGTGCCTGCACGCCGCGGTCAATGCGGCACGCCATGCCTATGACGGCGGGGAGCGGTCGGGCGAGGTCCTTCGGGCGCGCATGTCGGACATCCTGGCCACCGAGCCGATGACGCGCCCGGACTACGTGTCGGTGGCCGACGCCGAGTCACTTGCCGAGCTGCAGCGGGTCAACGGCCCCGCGCTGGCGATGGTGGCGGCGTGGATCGGGCGCACCCGACTCACCGATGTGATGCCGCTCGGCTGGGACGTCGCCTAGCCCGAGGCGGGGAAGACGCAAAAGTACTAGTGACGGTCGCCACCCTCCATCTATGATCCGGCCTGTCACCACGACCCCGGTCGCCGTACCGGGCGCGTCGTGGTCATCAGGGGAGGCCGGCGAGTGCCCGCGTCCGGCCTCCCCTTCGCTATGCCCTCAGGCGATCCGCGCCAGCAGCGCGTCGACGTCGATCGCCCGGCCCACCAGGTCGATGATGGTGGCGATCTTCTCTGTGTCCGACGGGTGCGTCTTCACCAGGATCTCGTCGACATCGCGCGCGGTGCGGTAAGTATCGGTGGCCACCAGGTACGTGAACAGGTCCGCGTCGCGGAGATCGGCGAGCACCGCATCGGCCGGGCGGAAGCCGCCGGTCAGGACGACGCCGCTGACCCGAGGCTGCGAGGCCGAGGCGCGATTGGTGGCGACCGCCGCCAGCAGCAGGTCCTCGCGGTCGCCGGGCGTGATGAGCAGGGTCCGATCGTGCAGCCGCTCCATGGCATGCCCGGCCTGCATGGCGCCGATCGCCACCTGGCCGATGGTGCGGTTGGGCGCCGCTCGGCCGGCCAGCAGCTCCCCGTCGAGATGGGTCACGATGAGCTCCAGCGAGGGATTGGCGAGGAAGTCCGAATAGCCGATGCAGCCGATGAGCGGTACGCCCTGCTGGGACAGCCCGCGAGCGAGGATCTCGGGCAGCTCGGGCCGGTTGCCGATATCCACCTTGTTGACGACCGCCCCCAGCACGCGCACACCGTGGTGGGCGAAGAGCGCGGCGTTGAGCGCGATCTCGTCGATCGGCCGTCCGACGCCACCCTCGGTGACGATGACCACCGGCGCGTCGAGGAGCGCGGCGGCGCGGGCGTTGGACAGACCGACCACCGCGCCGACCCCGGCGTGGCCGGTGCCTTCGGCCACGACCAGGTCCTTGTCCCGCGCCACCCGCGCGTAGGCCGCCTCTACCTGTGCCGCCAGGTCCTCGTCAACGCGCCCCATCACGAAGTCGGTCGTGAAGTGTCGCGGCAACAGGACCGGGCTCATGTCGCCCAGTGGATCGGGGAGATCGAAGATCTCCTTCATCAGGACCGCGTCCTCGTCGGCGCGGATGCCCTCCACCAGCAGCGTGCGCTGCCCGACCGGCTTCATGAACCCGAGCGCGTGTCCGCGTTCCCGAATCGCGGCGATCAGGCCGAGGCTGGTGGTCGTCTTTCCCCGGTTCTGGCCGGTGGCGGCCAGGAAGATGGTCGGCGTCAACCGCGGCTGGAGGTGCGCCGCGCGACGAGGTCGACCGCCTCGCGGAGGCGCGTCACCAGCTCGGCGTCGAGCATCTCCGGCGCCAGGTGTTCACCCAGCCGCTCCATCATGTCGGCGGCCATGCTGAGCAGCACGTCGGCGTCGGCGATGAAGAACTGCGGCTCGTTGTTGTAGCGCACCAGGGTCAGCCGGCCCTGGAGCGTCGTGCCGGCCTCGGCGTGATTGACCTGGGTCCCGAAGTTGTGGCCCTGGATGCCGTCGGGGTTGTTGAGGAAGTTGAGGGCGTTGTCGATCGCGAGCCCGAATCGGGCGCGCCAGCCGACGATCCGCTCGTGGACCTCGGGCGAGAGGCCCATCTCGCCGATCTCCTCGAACACCTCGCGATCGACGGTGAGCAGCCCCACCAGGGTCGAGCCGGCCCGCCCACCGAGCATCACCTGCAGCGACCGCTCGAGCGTGAAGACGTCGGAGTCGAAGCGCGGCGAGGTCGTCACCTCGGCCAGCAGGTCCTCGACGTTGTCGAGCGCGTTGACGTCGGCCAGCGCGTTGCCGAGGTTGATGATCTCCTCGCGGAAGAGGAAGCGCTCCTCGTGGTCGAGCATCGTTTCGATCGCCGGCCTTTCTGTACCGATGGACACGGGCGCCCGCCGCGGGCGCCGTATCGGTCGGAGGATCCTAGGGGTAGAGGCCGCGCAGCGTGGTGGCGTCGGCGACGCGGGCCACCGCGACCATGTAGGCGGCGGTCCGCATGTCGACCTCGTGCCTGGTGCTCATCGCGTACACCGCGTCGAAGGCGCGGTCCATGATCTCGCGCAGGCTCTCGTTGATCCGGTCCTCGGACCAGAAGAAGCTCTGCATGTCCTGCACCCACTCGAAGTAGCTGACCGTCACGCCACCGGCGTTGCAGAGGATGTCGGGAATGACGAACACGCCGCGGTCGTGGAGGATCGCGTCCGCCTCGGGGGTCGTCGGACCGTTGGCGGCCTCGGCCACGACTCGCGCCTTGATGCGCGGGGCGTTATGGCGCGTGATCTGGTTCTCGAGCGCGGCCGGGACCAGGACGTCGCAGTCGACCTCCAGGATCTCCTGGTTGCTGACCTCGTCGGCGCGCGGGAACCCGACCACCGTGCCGTGCTCGGATTTCCAGGCGCCCACCTTGGCCGGGTCCAGTCCCCGGGGAGCGTGGATGCCGCCGCTCGAGTCGCTGGCGGCGACGATCATCGCGCCCTGCTCGGCGAGGAGCGTGGCGGCGATGCTGCCGGCGTTGCCGTAGCCCTGGATCGCGACCCGCAGGCCCTCCAGCGAGGTGCCGGTGGCCTTGGCCCACGAGAGGAGGGTGAAGACGGCGCCGCGCGCCGTCGCCTCGTTGCGGCCCAGCGACCCGCCGATCGCAATCGGCTTGCCGGTGACCACGCCGGCGATCGTGTAGCCGTGGTGCATGGAGTACGTGTCCATGATCCAGGCCATCGTCTGGGCATTGGTGTTGACGTCGGGGGCCGGGATGTCGCGATCCGGGCCGATGAGGGGGCTGATCTCGGTCGCGAAGCGGCGGGTGAGGCCCTCGACCTCGCGCGTGCTGAGCTTCTTGGGATCGACGATGACGCCGCCCTTCGCCCCGCCGTACGGGATGTTCACCACCGCGCACTTCCAGCTCATCCACATCGCCAGCGCGCGGACCTCGTCGAGCGTGACGTCCTGGTGGTAGCGGATCCCGCCCTTGCCCGGGCCCCGGCTGACGTTGTGCTGGACGCGGTAGCCGGTGAAGACCTCCACGCTGCGGTCGTCCATGGTGACCGGGAAGTTGACGGTGAGCTCGCGCTGCGGGACGCGCAGGACGCGGCGCATGCCGTCGTCGAGATCGAGCTTGTCGGCCGCCAGGTCGAACTGCTGCTGAGCGACGGCCCAGATATTCGGGGCCTCGACGACCGGTTGCTTGCTTGCCATGCGGGTGATGGATGCCTCCTGCACACTGGCGATCCGGCGCCTCTCCACGCCACCTTGAGGTCCGAAAGGCGGAGGCAGGCCGGAACCGTGACGGTGGTCGATTCTACCGCAGCCTCCGCGAGCGTCGACAGTACCGAAGGATCACCTCCGTTAGGATCGGGCCGATGACCGCCGCCGACGTCCTGGATACCGGTCCCCCCGGCCTTTCACCCACGGATGCCGAGGAGGTCGGCCGCACCACGTTCGGGATCGGCGCCACCGCCGAGCCCCTGGTCAGCGAGCGCGACCAGAACTTCCGCCTGACCGAGTCGCAGGGTCAGCGCTGGGTGCTCAAGGTCTCGAACGCGGCCGAGGAGCGGCCCGTGGTGGAGATGGAGGTTGCCGCCGTGGCGCACATCGCGGCGATCGACCCCGGCCTCCCGGTCCCGCTCGCACGTCCGTCCGTGAGCGGCGACACCGTGGCGGCGGTCACGATCGGCGGCGCCGCGCACCTCGTGCGCCTGCTCCCGTTCATGCCCGGCCGCACCGCCGCACCCGGCGAGCTCGACGGCGCAGCGATCGCCCACATCGGTGCCGTCGTGGCCCGCACCGGGCTGGCACTGCGCGGCTTCTTCCATCCCGCCGCAGGGCGCGTCATCGGGTGGGACCAGCAACGGCTCCCCGGGCTGATGCGTCATGCGGCACTGGTCAGGGATCCCCGACGGCGGGCGCTGCTGGATCGCGTCCTCGCTCGGTTCGAGGTCAACGTGCTGCCGGTCCTGCCGCGCCTGCGGGCGCAGGTCATCCACAACGACGTCACGCTCGACAACCTGCTTCTCGATACGGAGCATCACGTCACCGGCATCGTCGACTTCGGCGACATGGCCCACACCGCGCTCGTCCTCGACATCCCGGCCAGCCTCCAGTCGCTCGTCCGCGGGCGGGACGACGTGTTCGAGGTGTCCGACGCGTTCCTGGCCGGTTACACGGCCATCGTCCCGCTCGAGGAGAGGGAGGCGGAGCTGCTCGGTGACCTGCTCGCCGGCCGCATGGCGCAGACGATCCTGATCAGCGCGTTCCGGACGCGGCAGTACCCCGACAACGCCTACATCCACGGGTGGTCAGAACCGGCCTGGGACCTGCTGACGCAGCTCGACGGCATCGGCTTCGATGCCGCGGCGCGTCGGCTGGCCGGTCTCGCCCGAGCGCCGCGCGGGCGACGGCGCATCCCCGACCAGGAGCTCCTCGGCCGCAGGGCGACGGTGCTCGGAACCGCCCTCGAGCCGCTCAGCTACCGCCGGCCGCTGCACCTCGTCCGGGGCCGCGGCGCATGGCTCGAGGACGCCGATGGCGAACGCTACCTCGACGCCTACAACAACGTGCCGGTGGTCGGCCACGCCCACCCGCGGGTGGTGGAGGCGATCGCCCGCCAGGCGGCGCTCCTCAACACCAACACGCGCTATCTCCACGAGCACATCGTCGAGCTGGGCGAACGGCTCACCGCAACGCTTCCCGCCGAGCTGGACACAGTGATGTTCGTGAACTCAGGCTCCGAGGCGAACGACCTCGCCTGGCGCCTGGCGACGTCGGTGACCGGTGGTGACGCCGGGCTGGTCACCGACTGGGCGTATCACGGTGTGACGGCGGCCATCGCCGACTTCTCCCCGTCGGAGTGGCCACGCGGCGAACGGCCCGACGGGGTCGAGACGGTCCCGGCCCCCAACACGTTCCGCGGCCCCTACGCCGGGGCCGAGGACGCCGCAGCAGTCGCGCGCGCGGAGGTCGGCGCGGCCGTCGCACGGATGACCGAACGGGGGCGGCGGCCGGCGGCCCTGTTCATCGACGCCTGCTTCACTTCGGACGGGATCTTCGTCCCGCCACCCGACGTCGTGGCCGCGATGATCGGTGCGGCGCGCGACGCCGGCGCCCTCTACGTCGCCGACGAGGTGCAGTCCGGCCACGGCCGCACCGGCGACGGCCTGTGGGGCCACGCGGCGTGGGGCGTGACGCCGGACATCGTCACCCTCGGCAAGCCGATGGGTGCCGGGCACCCGGTCGCCGCGGTCATCACCCGCGCCGCCATCGCCGCTCGGTTCGCGGCCGAGACGACGTTCTTCAGCACCTTCGGCGGCAACCCGGTGGCGTGCGCCGCGGCGCTCGCCGTGCTCGACGTCATCGAGGACGAGGACCTGGTCGCGAATGCGGCCGCCGTGGGCGGCTGGCTGAGCGCCGCGCTGACGGAGATCGCCGGGCGGCATCGGTCCATCGGGGACGTGCGGGGGCGCGGCCTCATGACCGGCGTGGAGTTGGCATCGGCGTCGCTGGCGGGCGGCGTGAAGGAGGCGATGCGCGAGCGTGGCGTGCTCATCGGCACGACCGGGCGCGCCGGCAACGTGCTCAAGATCCGTCCCCCGCTCTGCGTTACCCGCGACGAAGCTGGCCTGATCGCCTCGACGCTGGACGAGGTCCTCGGCGCGGGCTAGACCAGCTCGACCGCCATCGCAACCGCTCCCCCGCCGCCCAGGCACAGGGTCGCCAGGCCCTTGCGGCCGCCCCGGGCGCGCAGGGCGTACAGCAGCGTCGTCAGCACGCGCGCGCCGGATGCACCGATCGGATGGCCGAGCGCGATCGCGCCGCCGTTGACGTTCACCTTGTCCCAGTCGAAGCCGAGCTCATTGCCATCGGCCAGCACCTGGGCCGCGAAGGCCTCGTTGATCTCGATCAGGTCGAAATCGTCGATGCTGCCGCCGACCTTCTCGATGAGGCGGCGGACCCCGGCGATGGGCGCCTCGAACAGCCATTCGGGCGCGACATCGGCCTGGGCGTAGCCCGTGATGCGAGCCATGGGCGTGGCACCGTCCAGCGCATCCTCGGCGGCGAGCACCAGCGCCGATGCACCGTCGGTGATGCCGGGCGCGTTGCCCGCGGTGACCGTGCCGCCGTCCGGCTGGAACGCCGGCTTCAGCTTGGCCAGCGCGTCGGCGGACGTGTCGCGACGCGGGTTCTCGTCGACGCTGACGTTGGTCGGCCCCTTCTTGCCCTCGACCGTCACCGGGACGATCTCGGGCTCGAACGCTCCGGAGTCGATGGCGGCGATGGCGCGCTCGTGAGACCGGAGCGCGAAGGCGTCCTGGGCCTCGCGGGTGACGTCGTGCTTGGCGGCCACGCGCTCGGCATGGAGGCCCATGTGCACGTCGCAGATGGAGCACCACAGGCCGTCGTGGACGGTGGAGTCGACGACCTCCTGGTCGCCGAGCCGGTAGCCCGCGCGCGCGCCCGGGAGCAGGTACGGGCCGAGGTTCATGTTCTCCATGCCGCCGGCCACAATGGTGTTGGCGTCCCCAGCCCGGATCGCCGACGCGCCGAGCATGACCGCCTTGAGCCCCGATCCGCAGACCTTGTTGATGGTGGTGGCGCTGACGCCGTCGGGCAGGCCGCCCTTCAGCGCCGCCTGGCGCGCCGGCGCCTGGCCGGCCCCTGCCTGCAGGACCTGGCCCATCAGGGCCTCGTCGACCGTCGATGGGTCGATCCCGGCCCGATCGACGGCGGCGCGGATCGCGGTCGCGCCGAGCGCGGTCGCCGGGGTGGTGGAGAGGCCGCCGCCGAACTTGCCGATCGGTGTCCGGGCGGCGGAGAGGATGAAGACGTCACGCATGGCTTCATGGTACGTCGCGGCTCTGTCGAACGCTCCCGTGGCGTCCGAAGCGTCGGGATTCGCGCCAGGCGAGCACTACTCCGGCGATCGGCCTCCGTCCCGCGTAGATTGAACGCGACCGAACCGGCCTCCGTCGTTCATGACATCGGGGCCCGAGCGCCCCGGGGAGGATGAAATGGAGCGGTACCTGGTACAGCGGTCACAGCGAGGCGACAGGCATGCATTCGCCGAGCTGGCCGCCGCGATCGGGGATCGGCTCTATGGCGTGGCACACCGCATCATGCGCGACCCGGAAGTCGCCGGGGACATGGCGCAGCAGACGCTGGTCAAGATCTGGCGTGACCTTCCGACCCTGCGCGACATCGACCGATTCGACGCGTGGTCGTATCGCCTTCTCGTCAATGCCTGCCGAGACGAAATGCGCAGGCAGCGCGGGAGTCGGAACCATCTCCAGCTCGTCGACCAGGACAGCCCGATCCCCGATGTTTCGCTCTCGATCGCTGATCGCGATCAGCTCGACCGCGGCTTCAGGCACCTTTCGCCAGAGCACCGCACGGTGATCATCCTCCAGTACTACCTCGACTATTCCACGGCCGAGATCTCGACGATGCTCGACGTTCCCGTCGGTACCGTCCGGTCTCGCCTCCACTATGCGAAGCGCGTCCTGCGCGCGGCCCTCGAAGCCGACGCCAGGCCCGCCATCGATGGAGGGCGATCGGCATGACGAAGCAACGTGACTTCGAGCACCTGCTGCGTGAATGGACCGATGTCGGCGACGAGCGGTTGCCGGACCGGTACCTCCGAGCGGCCCTCCACCAGATCGAATCGACACGACAGCGCGGCGCCTGGTCGGCGCCGTGGGAGGGGCTCATCATGCGACTGCAACCAGCAGCATCAATTCTCGCGGTGGCCACCGTGGTCATCCTGGCGATCGGCGCCTACCTCGCGTTCAGCGCCAACAACATCGGCGGGCCGCCAGCTCTCACACCGGAGCCGTCCCGGACCATCACCGCGGCGGACCTGGCCACGATCGTCCTCGCCGACACCGAAGCCCCCGAGGGGATGCGTCACGACGATACGGTCAATGGCGTCCCCGCCCTCATCCGCCCGTTCAACGGGGTCACCGATGAGGACTCGGCGGCGGCGCTCACGCAGGCCGGCTTCGTGGAGGGCCGCTATGCCGAATTCAGCGGCGACCCCGGCGCCCTGCTCTCCTGGGCCGCGCTGTTCGAGACGGTCGAGGATGCCGAGCGCTCGTTGGCGCTCTACGAGACCGAGATCGAGGCGGATAAGGGATACGGACTCGGCGCCGGAACCGACGCCGATATCGGGGATGAGGGCGCGTACTTCGAGGGTGACTCCGTCCTCAATGCGGGTGGGACGGGTCCCGTCGGTCCCACGGTGCACACTCGCGTCTACCTGTGGCGAATCGGCCCGCTGGTCCTGGCGGCCGGCAGCTATGGCGACTTCAGCGCGGATGATCTCCGCGCCGTGGCGGAGGAGATGAACGCCCGGGCCCACTGACGCGCCTCCAGCCCGGGCATCGGCTCCGCCGGTGCCCGGGCGATGTGTTCCGAGGCGTCCATTCACGCCAGGTCGTACCGTTCGAGCGATTACCCGCCAGAGAGATCGGGGTGGGCGGCACGGTCGGCACGGTCGGCACGACCGAGGGTTTCAGACGCCGCGTCAGTCCTTGGCGTCGGCCGTATCGAAGAGGTACCCGATCTTGTCGGCCCACTTGGTGAGCACGACTCGGTTCTTGGTCTTGAGCGACGGCGTCAGCTCGCCCTCCTCCTCCGACAGCAGGCGAGGCAGCAGCGCAATCCGCCGCGGCCGCTCGAAGATGGCAAATCCGTCAAGCGTCCGCTTGGCCTCCGCGTCGAACAGCTTCGCGACCGCCTTCTCCTCGATCAGCTGCTCGGGCGGCATCTCGGCCAGCCCGTTGGCGGCGGCCCACGTGCCGAGCTCCTCGAAGTCGGGGGCGATCAGGGCGCCGGTGTACGGGTGGCGATCGCCGAGGATCACCGCCTGCGCCACATAGCGGGAGGTCGAGAGCGCGGCCTCCATCGGTGCCGGTGAGACGTTCTTGCCGTTGGCCAGGACGATGATGTTCTTGAGGCGGTCGGTGATCGTGATCCGCCCCACGTCGTCGAGCTGACCGATGTCGCCGGTGTGGAACCACCCGTCGGGCTCGATCGCCCTGGCGGTCTCGTCCGGCGCGTTCAGGTAGCCGCGCATGATCTGTGGGCCCCGGACCAGGATCTCCCCCGTCTCGCCGTCGATGCGGACCTCGGTGTCCGGGGCCGGCCGGCCGACGGTGCCGAAGACGAAGTCACCGGGGCGGTTGATCGAGACGAAGGGCGAGGTCTCGGTCAGGCCATACCCCTCCAGGACCAGCATCCCCATGCCGTAGAAGAACTCACCGATCTCCCGCGCCAGCGGGGCCGACCCCGAGACGAAGTAGCGCACCCGACCGCCGGTGCGCGCGCGGATAGTGCCGAAGACGAGCATGTCCGCCACCTTCAGCTGGGCCTGCAGCCACGGGGAGTCACCTCGGCCCGCAATGCGGTTGGCGTATTTCTTGGCCCCCAGCCCGGCGGCCCAGTGGAAGATCTTCTGCTTGAGCGGCGAGCCCGCCTCGACCGCCGACAGGACGCGAGCGTAGACACGCTCGTAGAGGCGCGGCACGGCGACCATCACCGTCGGCCGGACCTCGACCATGTTGGCCGGCAGGCGCTCGATCAGCGGCTCTGCGTACGCGATGGTGCAGCCGCGACCCAGTGGCACCACCATGCCGGCCACGCGCTCGTAGATGTGGCTCAGCGGCAGCCAGGAGAGGAACACGTCCTCGGGATAGAAGTCGACGACCTGGTTGACCGCCTCGTAGTTGAAGACGAGGTTGCCGTGGGTGAGCATCGCGCCCTTTGGATTGGCCGTCGTCCCCGAGGTGTGGATGATGGTGGCCAGGTCGTCGCGGGTCAGGGTCCGCCACTCCTCGTCCCACAAGCGGCGGTGGCCGGGATCGCTGGGGGCCAGGTCGAAGATGCTGTCGAATCCCACCGTGCCGTCAGGCAGCTTGCCGCGCTCGTCGAATACGACCACGGTCTCGACGGTCGGGCACTCGGCCCGGATCGACTCGATCTTGGCCGCCTGCTGGGCGTTCTCGGCGAAGACGAGCTTGGCGCCGACGTTATTGATGATGAACGCGGCCTGGTTCGCCTCCGACGACGGATAGATCGGGCAGCTCACCGCTCCCAGCGACATGCTGGCCAGGTCCGCCACCAGCCATGCTGGCCGGGTGCGCGACAGGATGCAGACCCGGTCTCCCTTCCCGACCCCCAGCGACTTGAGGCCCAGTGCCACGTCGCGGATCCACTCCCACGTCTCCTTGTACGTCGTCGAGCGCCATGTGGCCTCGGCATCGGTCTCGGCCTCGCCCCCGGTCATGCGCCTGGTGCGGGCCAGCTTCCAGCGCAGCGCCTCGCGCGGGCCATTGGCCACCACGGACCGATGGATGAGGTCGAGCAGGTTGGCCGCGCGGTCCTCGGCCGGGAGCTCGAGCGGCTCGACCGGCGCCGACTGGGCGCGGGCGGCCGGGGCGGCGGCCGAGCTGTCGGGTGCGGTCGTCGTCATCGGTCTATGAGCTCCTCATGGTCTCGATCAGGTGCTGCGCGATGATCAGCCGGTGGATCTGGTTGGTCCCCTCGTAGATCTGGGCCCCCTTGGCGTCACGCATGAAGCGCTCGACCGGGTTGTCGCGACTGTACCCGGCCCCGCCGTAGACCTGCACCGCGTCGGTGGCGACCCGCATCGCGGTGTCGGAGGCGAACCACTTGGCCATGCTGCTGGCCGCGTTGATCGGCGCCCCGGCATCGCGCAGTCGCGCCGCGCGCCAGGTCAGCAGCCGCGCGGCCTCGACCGCCGTCGCCATCTCGGCCAGCATCCCCTGGATGAGCTCCTGGTCGGCGATGGGCCGGCCGAACTGTCGCCGCTCGGCGGCATAGCGGACGGCATGCTCCATCGCCGCCCGCCCCAGTCCGACGCAGCACGCGGCGATGCTGATGCGGCCCGCCCCGAGCGCCGAGAGCGCGACCTTCAGGCCCTGGCCCTCCTCGCCCAGGCGGTTGGCGGCCGGGACTCGCGCGCCGTCGAACAGGAGCTCGGCACTCACCGTGTCGCGGATCCCCATCTTTCGCTCGTGGCCGGCGACGCTGAAGCCGGGGGTATCGCGCTCGACGACGAACGCGGTGATCCCCTCGCGGCCACGGGCGCGATCGACCGTCGCGAAGACGATCGTCACCTCGGCGTCTGCGCCGTTGGTGATCCAGATCTTGGTCCCGTCGAGCACGTAGTCGTCGCCGTCGCGCCGGGCCGCGAGGGCGAGGGCGGCGGCGTCCGAGCCCGCTCCGGGCTCGGTCAGGGCGAACGCGCCGAGCCACTCGCCGGAGGTCATGCGCGGCAGGAATCGATCCCTCTGCGCATCGGTCCCGAAGGTGAGGATCGGGAGCTGGGCAAGGATGTGGACCGAGAGCGAGACCGCCATCCCCATGTCGGCGGCAGCCACCTCTTCGAGCGCCACGACCCACGGGAAGGTACCCATCCCGGCGCCGCCGTACTGCTCGGGGTAGGGCAGCCCGGCGAGCCCGATCTCCGCCATGCCGGCGAACAGCGTGCGGTCGAAGCGCTCCTCCTCGTCGCGCTGCGCGGCGGTCGACGCCAGGCGGTCGGTGGCGAAGGCGCGCACCGTGTCGCGCACCGTCCGCTCCTCCGCGGTCAGCGCGAACGGGTCACGTGCCGCGTCGCCGCCGGCCATCAGTCGACCCGCTTGCCCGACTCGTCGTACCGGTAGAAGCCACGCCCGGCCTTCCGGCCCAGGTGTCCGGCGGCCACCATCTGACGCAGCAGCGGCGCGGCACGGAACTTCGGATCGCCGAACCCGCGGTACAGGACGTCCATGACGCCGAGCATGACGTCGTTGCCGATGAAGTCGCTCAACTCGAGCGGGCCCATCGGGTGGTTGAGGCCCAGCCGCGCCCCGGTGTCGATGTCGTCGGCCGTGCCGGTCGACTCCATGAGCGCGAAGACGGCCTCGTTGATGAACGGGCCCAGCATGCGGTTGACGAGGAAGCCGGGCATGTCCTTGGACTCGACGACCGTCTTCCCCAGGTCTTCGGCAAAGGCCCGGCAGGCCTCGTAGGTGGCGTCATCGGTCTCGAGGCCACGGATGATCTCGATCAGCCTCATGACCGGTACGGGCGAGAAGAAGTGCAGGCCGATGAACCGCGCCGGGCGGTCCGTCGCCGTCGCGAGGCCGGTGATGCTGATGGAGCTCGTGTTGCTGGCGAAGATCGTCGTCGCATCGGCTCGCTCGCTGGTGCCGGCCCACGTTTCGCGCTTCAGCGCCTCGTCCTCGAAGACCGCCTCGATCACGATGTCGTGACCGGCGACTTCGTCGGACCCGACCGCGGTACCGATGCGTTCCAGGATCTCGTCGGCACGCGACTGCTCGAGCTTGCCCTTATCCACCTGGCGCGCGAGGTTGCCCTTGATCCGATCCCTCCCCCCCTCGGCGAGCTCGGGAGTGCGGTCGGCGAGGGTGACCCGTTTCCCGGCCGCGGCGCTGACCTGGGCGATGCCGTGGCCCATCAGCCCGGCGCCGATGACGTAGACGCGTTGGATGCTCATTGGCGCAGAAGCCTACCAGCCGTCGAGGAGGCGCTCGGCGGCGGTGAGGGGATCCAGCTCGCGATCGGCCACGGCGCGCAGTGTCTCGTCCCAGGCCGGTGCCGCCGTCGCACGGCGCGCGGCGAGGTCGGCCAGCGCCCGGCGCACCTGGCTGGCCGCGCGCTCGCGTGCCTCGATCGGGCTGCGCGCCGCCGTGCGATGCGCATCGATCGCGTCGGCGAGGGTTGCGACGCCCTCGTCGGTGGTGGCGGTGGTGACGAGGACCGGCGGTGGCGCTCGCTCGATCCGCCCGCCGGCGGTCGATAGCATGGCGCGCAGCTGGCGCGCGGCGCGGTCCGCCCCGGGCCGGTCGCCCTTGTTGACGGCGATGATGTCGGCCACCTCCAGCAGGCCGGCCTTGATGGCCTGCACCTCGTCCCCCATCTCGGGGACCTCGACCACGACCGTTGTCTCGGCCAGGCGGGCGATCTCCACCTCCGACTGGCCGGCGCCGACGGTCTCGATGACCACCGGGTCATAGCCGGCGGCGTCGAGCGCAGCGGCCGCGATCCAGGTCGTCGCCGCCAGGCCGCCCAGCTCGCCGCGGGAGGCCATCGAGCGCATGAACACGTCGCGGTCGGCGGCGTGCTCCATCATCCGAATCCGGTCGCCCAGGATCGCGCCGCGGGTGTAGGGGGACGAGGGGTCGACGGCGAGGATGCCGACCCGCCGCCCGCGGCGCCGCCACTCACCGGTGAGCGCGTTGACGAGCGTCGACTTGCCGCTGCCCGGCGGCCCGGTGATGCCCACCACGTGACCGCCGCGACCGGCGGCGAACAGCTCCGGCAGCAGCGCCCGCAGCTCCGGGTCGCCGCTCTCGATGCGGGTCAGCAGGCGAGCGAGCGGCCGCCGCTCGCCGGAAGCGAGCTCGTCGACGGCGTTCACGCCTCGCGCCGGGCGTGCTCCCGGAAGTAGCTCGCGATGTGGCCGATGGAGGTGCCGGGACCGAAGATCTCGGCGACGCCCGCGTCCTTGAGCTTCGCGATGTCGGCATCGGGAATGATCCCGCCGGCCGCGACCAGCACGTCGTCCATGCCGCGCTCGCGCAACAGCTGGACGGTGCGCGGCAGGAGCGCCATGTGGGCTCCGGACAGGATCGAGAGGCCGACGACGTCGACGTCCTCCTGCTCGGCCGCGTCGGCGATCATCTCCGGCGTCTGGCGCAGGCCGGTGTAGATGACCTCGAAGCCCTCGTCGCGCAGGCCGCGGGCGAGGACCTTGGCCCCGCGGTCGTGGCCATCGAGGCCGGGCTTGGCGATCAGGACGCGGATCGGCGTGTCGGTCATCCGCTGCCACTCACCAGGCGGTCGATCTGGATCGCGAGCTCGATGTCGCGGCGGGTCAATGCCTTCGCCGCATGCGTCGAGAGCTCGAACGCCACGTTGCGGTAGCCGGTGATGCAGATGTCCGGGTGGTGGCCCGCCGCCTCGGCGGCATCGGCCACGGCGTTGACCAGGGCGATCGCCGCCCGGAAGTCAGCGGTCTGCACCGTGCGCCGCAGGGTATCTCCATCGCGCGACCATGCGGGCAGGCCGGCGAGGGCATCGGCCAGCTCGGGATCGGTCAGGGGTTCGGCGTACGGCATGGCGCGATCATATCGGGTCAGGACGTGCCGCCACCCTTGCCGATGAGCCCCATGAACTCGCCGCGGGTCCGGGCATCGCGGCGAAACGTCCCCAGCATCGACGAGGTGAGCATCGTCGCCTGCTGCTTCCGCACGCCGCGCATCATGGTGCACAGGTGCGAGGCCTCGATCACGCAGCCCACGCCCTTCGGCTCCAGGCGCTCCATCAGGAAATCGGCGACCTGCACCGTGAGCCGCTCCTGCACCTGGAGACGATGGGCATACATGTCGACGATGCGCGGGATCTTGGACAGGCCGATGACCCGGCCCCGCGGCAGGTACCCGACGTGGACGTGGCCGTAGAACGGCAGCAGATGATGCTCGCAGAGGCTGAAGAACTCGATGTCGCGGACGACCACCATCTCGTCGTAGGCGACGTCGAACGTGGCGCCGTTGATGAGCGCATCCGGATCGGTCCGGTAGCCGGCGGTGAGCTCGCCGTACATGCGTCGCACGCGCTCGGGCGTACGGACCAGGCCCTCACGCTGCGGGTCCTCGGCGATCTCGCCGAGGAGCGCACGAATGGCCGCCTCGAGCTCGGCACCGGGGGCCTCGGAACGATCGCTCATGGGGGCCGATGGTACCAGCGTCCCGCCGCGACCAACGTGCATGTGCATGCCCGCCGGCAACGGGTACACTCCGGTGTGACTGGACGCACCACCCCGGGGGCCGCCGAGCCGTGATCATCCACCCACCGATTCGCCGTCATCGTCCGCTCGGCCTTGCCACGTTCGGCGGCCTGGGCACCGATCACGTGGCGCGCGAGCTCGGACGTTCCCTCGACGACGGCTACCACTACCTGCGAGGGGTGCCGGCCGCGGGCGAGGTGATCGACACCATCGTGGTGGGTCGCGGCGGGACCTGGGTCATCACGCGCGCCGATGAGCGCGGGCGCTTCCGCAAGCGCAACGGGCACTGGTACCGCTGGAACCGCGGCACCGAGTCGTGGGTCCCGTGGACCGCGCACCCGATCGAGGACGCGCGCCTCGCCGGCTACCGCGTCTCCGGAATCCTCGAGCGGGCCGGCGTGCCGAGCGGCGTCGAGCCGTGCCTGGTGACAACCCACGGCATGGTCGTGGAGTGGGAGCCCGGCCAGCGTCCCGGCGTCCATGTCCACGCGGAGGCGGAACGGCTCGCGACCCGCATCGGTCGTGACGAGACCCTCACCCAGGCCCAGGTTGACCGGATCGTCGCCCTGCTGGACCCGCGCGAGCCGCTGTCGCGCCTCGCTCCCGAGCCCGAGGCCCGCTGAGCCGCGGGTCGAGCCGCGCGCTGGCCGCCGCGAACACCACGACCCACGCAAGGCCGGTCAGCCAGCCACCGAGCACGTCACTCGGGTAGTGAACGCCGAGATAGACCCGGCTCACTCCGACTGCCAGCACGACCAGGCCCAGCGCCACCACGATTGCGGCACGCGCGCCCGGCGCCAGGTTGCTGCGGGTGACGAGGATCGCGATCACGCCGTACGCGACGACCGCCGACAGGCTGTGGCCGGACGGGAATGAGTAGCCCGGCTCGACGACGATCGGCGCGAGCTCGTCGGGCCGTGGCCGCGCCACCACCAGCTTGAACGTGCTGTTGGCCAGCGCGGCGAGCCCGATCGTGGCCGCGGACGCCGCGGCCAGGAGGGGCCGGCCGGCGCGCAGCTCCACGGCCCCCACGGCCAGTGCCAGCAGCGCGATGGTCTCGGTCGCACCCAGCTCGGTCGCGCTGCGCAGCCACCCCAGCGGGGCGACCAACGGCTCGGCCCGGATGCGCGAGATGAGGCCGGCATCGAACGGCCGCAGCAGGTCGGCATCGATGAGCACGACCAACCCGACCACGAGCGCGAGGAGCAGGACGGCCGCGACGATGGCCGGCACCATCGCCGGCGCCATCCACGAGGCAGTGCGGCTTCGCATGGAGCGGAGAGTGTAGGGGCACGCCGTATCATCCGCAGCCCATGCCCACTGCTCTCACGGTGCTCGGGATGGGCCTCGCGCTCATCGCCGCGTGGCTCTGGCCGCCGCTCGCGATCGCCGTCGTCTGGCCGCTGCTGTTCGTGGTCCCGGGCTGGGCCGTGGTCTCGCGGGTGGCACCCCGGATCGCGGCCCCGGGCCGTCTGGGACTCGCTATCGTCATCAGCGTCGCCGTCGGTGCGCACCTCGCCTTCTGGATCTCGATCGCCCTCGGACCGCTGACCGGTGGACACGGCTACGGGCGGCCGGCGGTCTTTCTGGCGGCGGCGATCATGGCGCTCCCGGTCCCGGCAGCCGTGGCGCGCGGCTGGCGACCCGCGCCGCGGCGAACCCTGCACGCGATGCGCCGCCACGCCGCGGCCTTCGTCATCGCCGCCGCGACCGCGGGGTTCGTTGCCCTGGTCCTTGCCCTCGGTCTGTGGCGCCTGACGCCGGCCGGCGTCGCCAGCGGCGGGTCGAACTGGAGCGACCTGCCGGTCCACCTTTCGATCGCCGAGAGCCTCAACGCCGGGAACTTCCCGCCGCAGGTGCCATTCTTCGCCGGGGAGCCGCTCGTCTACCACTGGTTCGCCGACTTCCATGCCGCCATCGCCGCCAGTGCCGCGGGCCTGTTCAGCGTGCCGGCGATGATCGTCGGGTCGGCGGCGGGTGCCGCGGCCCTCGCGCTGTGCGTCCACGGCCTCGCCATGCGCCTGCTCCGCGGACGCGGTGCTCGGCGGGCTGCGCTGATCGCGATGGTGATCGTCGTCATCACCGGCGGCCTGGGGTGGACACGCCTCGTGGGCGACATGGCGTCCGGCGGTGACGTCGTCGGGCTGGTCACCCACAACAGCTACGACAACTTCTGGTACGACAGCCAGGGTGCCGTCAGCTGGCCCTACTTCCGCATCCCGTCGGTGATGGGCACCGGGTTGCTGGTCCACCGGGCCACGGCGCTGGGGCTCCCGTTGTTCGTGGCGGCGGCCCTGCTGCTCGCCGTGGCCCTGCCGACGCGTGCCGAGCGCAGGCACGGGAACCGGGACCGCCCGTGGCTGCTCCTCCTGGCCGGCCTGCTCGGCGCGCTGCTTGCCCCGTTCCAGTTCTTCCTCTTCCCGGCGCTGCTGCTGGTGGCCCTGGCGTGGGTCGTGGCGGGGGGACGCCTGCTCGATCCGGCTGCCCCGGCCAATGCCCTGCGCTACCTGGCGCCCTTCGCCCTGGCCGTGCCGTTCGCCCTCCCGGCGCTGCTCCAGGCCGGTGGCAGCGGCCACGTCGAGCTGACGTTCGGCTGGGAGTCGGCGCCGCGGCAGGACGGGCCGTTGGCCGTGGCGTTCTTCTACCTGACAAACCTGGGACTGCCATTCGCGCTCGCCCTCTTCGGCCTGGCGGTCACGCGGCCGCCGCACCATGTCTTCCTGGCAACGTGGGTCATCGGTCTCTTCGCGATCGCGAACCTGGTCGAGGTCAGCGTCGTCGCCTTCGACATGAACAAGCTCTTTCAGGCGATGTGGATCGCGGTCGCGCTGGCCGCCGCCTGGCTGGTGCGGCGCTGGCCGGCGCCGGCGCTGGCGGCCGTCCTTCTCGTCAGTGTCCCCAGCCCGCTCCTCGTCGGAGCCTGGACCGCCGCGGGCAACCTCCAGATGCTCTCGCGAGCCGAGCTCGACGCCGCCGCATGGGCTCGCACGACCCCGGAGCGCAGCGTCTTCGTCACCGATGGGTGGCTGCACGGCTTCACCGACCCGGCCGGTCGTCTGCGCCTGACGACGTTCGGGCCATACGTGGCCAACCTCGGCTACGAACCCGATGCACGGATCGAGCAGGTGCACGAGATCTACTGCGGCGGCGATCCGGCCCGCAGCGCGGAGCTCATGCGGGCCCTGGGCGCGACGTACCTGGTCGACGCCGGTCGCCCGACCCCCTGCCCGGAGCCGGTCACGTTCGAGGAGGGGCCGATGTTCCGCCAGGCCTACGCCAACCCGGCGCTGCGGGTGTGGGAGCTCGTCCAGCCGACGGGTATGATCGGCCGGTGAGCAACGTCGCCCCGGGGACGCCGGGTGGCGCGGTCGTCGCCCTGGAGCACGTCACCAAGGCCTACGGCGACCCGGATGCGCCGGCGGTCACCGACCTGTCGTTGACGATCCCGGCGGGCGAGATCTGCGTCCTGGTCGGGCCGTCCGGCTGCGGAAAGACCACGACCATGAAGATGATCAATCGTCTGATCGAGCCGACCAGCGGCCGGATCACGATCGACGGCCTCGACGTGGCCAGCCTGCCGGCGGTGAACCTGCGGCGACGGATCGGGTACGTCATCCAGCAGGTGGGCCTCTTCCCGCACCTCACCATCGCGGAGAACGTGGCCATCGTTCCGCAGCTGCTGCGCTGGCCCCGGACCCGGATCGCCGAGCGGGTCGAGGAGCTGCTCGAGCTGATCGGCCTCGATCCGGCCGCCTACCGCGGCCGGTATCCGTCGGAGCTCTCCGGTGGCGAGCGCCAGCGGGTGGGCGTGGCGCGGGCACTGGCCGCCGACCCGCCGGTGATGCTGATGGACGAGCCATTCGGCGCGGTCGACCCGATCCGCCGCGACCGGCTCCAGAACGAGTTCCTGCGACTCCAGGCCCGCGTGCGCAAGACGATCGTGTTCGTGACCCACGACGTCGACGAGGCGATCAAGATGGCCGATCGCATCGCGATCCTCCAGATCGGCGGCATCCTGGCCCAGTACGACACGCCCGACGCGATCCTGGCCAACCCGGCGTCGGAGTTCGTCGAGCGCTTCGTTGGCGCGGACCGCGGCCTCAAGCGCCTCTCACTGGGACGGGTGGGTGATCTCCCGATGATGACGCCGGTCATCGTCCGCGTCGGCGAGGCGCGGGACACGGCTCGCGAGCGGGTCCAGCGCGCCGGCGACGCGGACTACGCCCTCCTCGTCGACGATCTCCAGCGTCCGCTGGGCTGGATCGACGCCCACGACCTCGCCGGCGACGGGCCGATCCCGGCGGAGGCGGCGACACCGGGTGCGCCGACGGTGGAGCCCGAATCGACCCTGCGCGACGCCCTCTCGGCGATGCTCGGCTCGTCGGTGCAGCTTGGCGTCGTGGTCGACGCCCAGGATCGGGTCATGGGACTCGTGAGCGTCGACGCCATCAGCGAGGCTCTGCGCGCGCCCGTGCGCGGTGCCGACGGCGACCTGCACGAGGTCGGCGCGGCGGTCGACGAGGCCCCGTAGCGTGGACGAACAGCCCTTCATTCGGATCGACTGGATCGCGGACAACCTCGACGCCATCGGCCTGCGCCTCGTCGAGCACCTCCAGATGACGGTCATCGCGGTCGTGGTCGGCCTGGTCATCTCCTTCGCGCTGGCGCTGATCATCCGCGCCGTGCCGCGCCTCTACGGACCGGTCATCGGC
>JAICQM010000178.1 GCA_025937875.1 Chloroflexota bacterium | reverse complement strand
TTCGACGATGGTGGGACCGGCGTGGTCGGACGGGCCAGCTGCGGCGAGCTCAGCCGTCGATCCGGCGACCGTCAGCCCATGCGCCTGCGCCCGCGCCGGCGCGGCGGCCTGGTCGCGGAACTGGACCATGACGCGACCGGGGACCGTCCGCGGCTCCGGAGCGGACTCGCCGGCGCGCTCCGCCGGCTCGGCGGTGGGAGCGTCGGGTCCGGGCACGCCGACGGGTGCGGCGAGGCTTCCCGAGGCGGTGCCGAGGAGAATGACGAGGGCGAGGAGGGCGGCGGTGGGTCGCGACACGATGGGCTGCATGGTCTCCGGCTGCATGCCACGTGCGAGCCGCAGTGCCCCGGCGTGCTCGAGATGGCAGGTGAACCGGAGCCTACGAGTGCACCGGACCGCTCGGAACCGGACCATGGTCCCGGTACCGATGGTGCTCGCCGGCCTCAGCCGGCGAGGAGTTCGACGAGGCGTGGCGTGGCCGCCTGCACCGCACGCCCGCGATGGCTGAGCCGATCCTTCTCGTCTTCCGGCAGCTCGGCGGTGGTGATCCCCGCCGGCAGCAGGAAGATGGGATCGTATCCGAAGCCACCCTCGCCCCGCGGCCGGGTCGCGACGATGCCCTGCATGACCCCGCTGAACAGCTCGATTCGCGGCTCTCCCGCGCCGGGGATCGCCAGCGCGAGCACGCACACCATCCGACAGCGGCGATCGGTGACGCCGCGGAGCTGTTCGAGCAGGTACGCGACCTTGTCCGCGACGTCCGGCCCGCCGTAACGTCCCGTCCGCACGCCGGGACCCCAGTCCAGTGCGGCGACCTCGAGGCCGGAGTCGTCGGCGAGGGTCAGGAGGCCGGAGACGCGCGCGTATGCCTCCGCCTTGGCGCGCGCGTTCTCGTGATAGGTATGGAAGGGCTCGGGGACGTCGAGTTCGACCCCCGCCTCCTCCGGCCCCACCACGCGGCCCGGCAGGTGAGCCAGCAGCCGCCCGAACTCGCGGCGCTTGCCGGCGTTGGTGGTTGCGAGGAGCAGGTCGGTCACTCGGCGGCGGCGGCCACCGCGGTCCGCTGAAGCTCGAACAGCTGGCGAATGCCGGCCGCTGCCAGGTCGGTCATGGTCAGCATCTGGGATCGGTCGAACGCCTTGTGCTCGGCCGTGCCCTGGACCTCCACGAACCGATCGTCGCTGAGCATGACGACGTTGAAGTCGACGTCGGCCGTCGAGTCCTCCGCGTAGTCGAGGTCCAGGTGCGGCACGCCGCCGACCATCCCGACGCTGACCGCCGCGACCTGGGCGGTGAGCAGGTGCCCCATGCCGTAGCGGTTCATGGCGCGAGCCAGCGCCACGTAGGCGCCGGTGATGCTGGCCGTGCGGGTGCCGCCATCGGCCTGGATCACGTCGCAGTCGAGGGTGATGGTGCGTTCGCCGAGACGATCGAGCGCCACGACGCCGCGCAGGCTGCGGCCGATGAGGCGCTGGATCTCGTGGGTGCGCCCACCGATCTGGCCGCGCGCTGCCTCGCGCTGGCTGCGCTCGGTGCCGGCCCGCGGCAGCATGCTGTACTCGGCCGTCACCCAGCCGGCGCCCTTGCCGCGCATCCAGCCCGGGACGCGATCCTCGATCGTGGCCGCGCAGATGACGCGCGTGTCGCCGACCCGGATGAGGACGGATCCCTCCGCGAACTTGATGTAGTCCGGCACGATCTTCACCGGACGGAGCTGGTTGTGGGCGCGACCGTCCTGTCGACGCCCGGCGGCGATGCTGGTCATGAGGTGCCGATTCTACGTGCTACCGTCGGATGACCGATGCGCCTGCTCGTGATCACCGCGCGCTATCCGCTGCCCGAACAGCCCGCCGCCGGCGCGTTCGTGCGTCGCCGCCTCGCCGACCAGGGGCTGCGGTCGACGGTCGTGGCCCCGCGCACGCTGCGCAGCCCAGCGTGGCGACGCTACCTCGACCTGCTGTGGCGTGGACTGACGGCACGCGGCCGCTTCGACGGCGTCGAGGGCCACTTCGTCCTTCCGTCGGGTGTCGTGGCGCTCGTCGTGGCCCGCGTCCGCCGGCTGCCGCTGGTGGTCGTGGCGCACGGGTCGGACGTCGGCGCCATGACGCGGCATGGCGTGATGCGCTGGCTCGCCCGCCGGGTCGTACGGGGGGCGGACCTCGTGGTCGCCAACTCGGAGGAAACTCGTGGGGCGGTGCAGGCTCTGGGTGCCGATGCCATCGTCATCCCGCCCGGGATCGAGCTCGACCGCTTCGTGGTGGCGCCACGGCCCGGCCGGCGTCGCGTCCTGTACCTCGGTGGCGCGGACCCGGCCAAGGGCGTTGCCGTGGCGCGCGAGCTGGCCGACACGCTGCTCGGCCCGGGGTTGTCGGTCGTCGACCCCGCCGAGATCCCGGCCATCCTGGCCGCGCACGACGCCGTGCTGGTCCCCTCGCGGGCAGAGGCGTTCGGGCTTGTCGCCGCCGAGGCGATCGCAGCCGGGCGCTGGGTCGTCGCCGCCGACGTCGGCGGGCTGCGATCGGTGGTCACGAACGGTGTCAACGGCACCCTGGTCGCCGACGGCGACTACGCCGCCGCGCTGGCGCGCGTGCCCGACTACGACCCCGCGACGGTGGCGGCCACTGCCGCCCGTTTCGACGTCGCAACCCAGCGACGCGCGATGGCCGACGCCTGGGAGCGGCTGCTCGCTAGCAGCGAAGGTCGGTGAGCACGCCCGAGGTCAACGGCTGGACGTTGCCGGTCACGGTCAGATGGTCGCAGCCGGAAGCCCAGATGAGCGGGCCGGCGGCCGGCGTGTCGCTCTTGTTGCCAGCGAAGGTGAAGTAGGAGCGCGAGTATCCGTTCGGCTGGATGAGCAGCCGCATGGGCTGCCCGACCACGGTGTTGTTCGAGAACGTGACATTCCGCTGCGGGGCGAACCCGGACCCGGCGAAGAGCAGTGGACCCCACTCGTCGCTGATCGTGTAGTGGTCGAAGCGGTTACCGGTGACCGAGATGCCGCTCAGCACCACCGCGTCCCCCTCCACCGTCGGCTGATCCGGTTCGATGTCGAAGGCATAGATGCCGGTGTTGCGAATGGTCGAGGCGGTGAGGCTGAAACGCTCCGCTCCATTGGTGATGGCGATCCCGTTGCGCCCGGTGCCATCGATGAGGATGTTGCGAATCGTCACGTCGCGGTTTGGGACGAACGCGGTCCAGCTGGGCGGCACCCGGCCGCCATCGAAGAACAGCCCGTCGCCATTGACGTTGAGCACTTTCACCCCCTCCACCAGCAGGCGCTGAACGCCACCGAACGCGATGCCGTGGCCGGTTTCATAGGCGAGGTCCCACGCATCGCGGGTGCGACCGTACGGGTTATAGCCCTCGATGGTGAGGTTCCGGATGGTGACGTCCGCCGAGCCGCCGTCGACGAGCAGCATCGACCGGGCGTTGCGTACGGTGGCGTACAGTCGCGCCCCCTGTCCGTCGATGGTCAGACCGTGGACGTTCTGGAGGTGGATGCGGCCGTTGACGAGGTAATTGCCGGGAGCCAGGCAGCGCCGGCCGCCGGCCGCCAGGAACGACTGGATGGCGGCCGTCCGGTCACCGCTCGCCGGCGACATCACCGCGTCACAGCCGGCCGGAGCGGTGGGCGCCGTCGGCGTGTCGTCGAGAGCGGCGTTGATCTGGTTGACGACCGTGTTGGAGACGGCCCCGCTGCTCCCCAGGATGACCACCTCTTCGGGGTCCAGGCGACGCAGTTCGGTGGCCACCGCGGTCGGGAGCGACGTCGGCTTGACGAGCAGGACGGGTCCCGGCACGAGTGCCGCGACCGGGCCACCGGCCAGGCCGTCGGGGAATGTCGTGCCGGTCGCCACGAAGGCGGCCTCACTCCCCCCGCGGTAGCTGACCTGGCTGGCCACCACCGCGGTCGCGTAACGGTCGCTGCCGGCGAGGCGGAAGACCTTGCCGGTCGTCGCATAGCCGACCAGCTGGTTGCGCACCCCCTCGCTCACG
>JAICQM010000154.1 GCA_025937875.1 Chloroflexota bacterium | reverse complement strand
GGCGACATCGGTTCCCTCGACGCGCTCGGGCTGGGGCTCTCGTTCGCGGCGGCGCTGGCGCAGGCGTTCTACGTGCTCGCCGCGCGCCACGGGTTCGCGCACGTCCCGCCGATCGAGGCAGCGGCAACGACCATGACCGGCGCCGCGCTGGGATACGTGGTGATTGCCCTCGTCACCGGTGGGCTCGGTGACCTCGCCGCGCCGGCAGCGTCGTCCGCGGCGCTGCTGCCCGTCCTCGCCGCCGGCTTCGTGGGTGCGGCCATCCCCACGCTGTGCTTCATCACCGGCATCCGCATGCTCGGTGCTCCGCGGGCGGCCATCCTCGCGACCCTGGAGCCGGTCGTGGGCGTCCTGCTCGCCGCATGGCTGCTCAACGAGCAGCCGGCACCGATCCAGCTGCTCGGCGGGGCCTTCATCCTGTTCGCGGCGGTGCTGCTCCAGCTCGGCGGCCGCGGCGCCGCCGCGGGCCACGAGGCGGTCGCCGAGGCCTGAGCGAGAGCTTGGAACCTGGGGCGTTCCAACCGACCGAGGAGCCGCCGGCAGCCGGCAGTCGGCGGTCAGTTGGAACCTGCGGCGTTCCACCTGACCACGGAACCTGCTCTTCCCGGCTTCGTCGGTCGTTTGGAACCTGGGACGTGCCACCTGGCGCAGCCCCCTCGACAGAACGGAGGAATCAGGCCATGAAGGCGGCGTGCACCGCCTGGGCCGCCGCGGCGGCCTGCTCGACCGGGACCTCCGCCCAGACCACGCGCATCGGTCCAGCGTCGAACGAGCCCTCGCCGGAGGCCGGAAGGGGCAGCAGTTCGGGAACGAGCCCCGCCGGCCCGACGAGCGAGATCCGCGCGAGGCGCTCCTTGCGGTCCACCGCCAGCATGAGCGCCCCCGGGACCTCCTCGGCACCTCGCCCCACGCCCGGGCGCACGATCGTCTGGGGCGCGGCGTCGTCGAGCGCGCGGACGACCAACCGCAGCCGGCCGCGGCGCGCACGCCGCACCGCCACCGGGTGGACGACCTCCGAGCCGAGCTCCGCCAGCAGCTCCAGCTGCGCCGCATCGACGAGCGGCAGGAAGCGGGCGCCGGGGACCAGCACCGGGTCCGCCTCCATCACGCCGCCGACGTCCTTGAACAGTTCGCAGCGGTCAGCGCGCAGTGCCACCGCCAGCACTACCGCCGACAGGTCCGTGCCGCCGCGGCCAAGCGTCGTCAGCTCACCGTGCCGGCCGATCCCCTGGAAGCCGGCCGCCACCGGCACCAGCCCATCGTTCAGGGCGCTGCGGAGCGGTCGCGAAAGCACCCGCCGCACCTCAGCTCCCAGGTGCGCCGCGGCGGTGCGGATTCCCGCCTCGGCGCCGGAGAAGGAGCGCGCCGGCACGCCGCGCGCCTGCAGGCCCAGTGCGAACAGGGCCGCCGAGAGCGCCTCACCGGTCGCCAGCGCCCGATCCGTCTCGCGCGCGAACGGGGAGTCGTGCGCATGGCCCGACTCGCGCAGCCAGCTCGCGCCCTCGGGAAACAGGACGCGGGCGGCGCCAAGGATCGTGTCGGTCACGCCCTCGAAGGCGCTGACCACCACCACCGGCCGCATGCCGGCCGCGCGCTGGCGCTCAACCACTGCCACCGCGGCGGCGATGTCCGCCGGCGTACGCAGGACCGATCCACCGAACTTGTCGACGACGATCGGCGGCGAGCCGGCCACGGTGGCGAGCCCTCAGCCCGGGGACGCGGGCTCGGCGGTGATCCCCACCCCGCGCGGCAGGCGGCCCACCGCATCCGCGACGATGGCCGGCACCTCCTCCAGCGAATGGATGACGCGGACGTCGTTGGGGCGCGGCTCGCTCGAGGGATTGATGTTCGGGCCCTCGCTGCGGTCGAGCCACAGCGCGTCCATGCCGGCACCCCACGACCCCTGGACGTCGGCGCGGTATGAATCGCCGACCATCAACGCCTCGGACGCATCGACGCCGGCGCGGTCGCAGGCGACCGCGAAGAAGGCCGGGTTCGGCTTGGCCATGCCGGTCGCGCCGGAGGCGAGGACGAAGTCGAGGTATCGGTCCAGGCCCAGCCCGCTCACGATGTCGCGCAGGTTCGAGCCCCAGTCACTGACGATGCCGACCTGCACGCCACCCTGCGCGCGCACCGCCTCGAGCATCGGCAGGACGTCGGGGTACAGCTCCCAGGCATCGGTCGCGAATTGGCTGGCCAGGATGCGGTCGAGGACCTCGCGCTGCGCCTCCATGCCCAGGTTCCCGAGCATGAGCGCGTGGTAGCGGCGCCAGTAGTCGTCAATGCGGGTGTCATCGGTCCAGGTGTCGTTGCCGGGACGGTGGTACTCGTCCCAGAACCAGCGGTCGGCGACCTCCCAGGCGGCGCGCAGCTCCTCCTCGGTCACCGTGTGGCCGTCCTCGGCCAGCACGCCGGTCAGCGCCTCGGCCAGGGTGCGGCGTGGCGAGAGAAGCGTGAAGCCGGCGTCGAGACAGAGAAGTCGGTAGCGCATGTGGCGTGCAACGGTACCGGACCGATGCGCGTCGCGTGGCGGCGCTAGCATGCGCGGCATGCGCGGACGGACGAGGGGCGAGGGCACCACGGACCGATGGGCGCGGCACGACTGGTGGGGCGCCACGGTCGACACGCCCGATGCCCTGGCCCTCGCTCGCTTCTACGGGGAGCTGCTCGGCTGGGAGGTCACCGGCGGCGACGGCAAGAACGACAGCGCCGCCATCAGCCCCGGCGAGGGCGTGGCGTACATCGGCTTCGAGACGATCCCGGACTACGTGCCCCCGGTGTGGCCCGGCCAGCCGGGGAAGCAGGCGCAGATGCTGCACCTGAGCTTCGAGGTCAGCGACCTCGACGCGGCGGTCGAGCATGCCCTGGAGCTCGGCGCGCGGCTGGCGGACCATCAGCCGCAGGAGCGCACGAAGGTCCTGCTCGACCCCGACGGCCACCCGTTCTGCCTCTATGGCGGCGAGTAGCCGTATCCCTCGCCCGGCCATGAGCGCGCGAGACGATCTGGCCACGTTCGCGGTGGTACGTCGAGGGATCGAGGCCTGGTACGCCGCCGAGCATCGCGACTTCCCGTGGCGTGGATTGACCGATCCGTACGCCGTCCTGGTCAGCGAGGTGATGCTCCAGCAGACCCAGGCCGCGCGCATCGCCGAGCGCTTCCCGACCTTCATAAACCGATTTCCCACCGCCGCCGCCCTCGCGGCCGCGCCGACCGCCGCCGTTCTGGCCGCCTGGAGCGGCCTCGGCTACAACCGGCGCGCGCTGGCGCTGCAGCGCGCCGCCACAGCGGTAACGACCGATGGCTGGCCGCGCGACGTGGACGGCCTCCAGCGCCTCCCCGGCGTGGGGCCGTACACCGCGCGGGCGGTGGCGAGCCTCGCGTTCGGCGTCCCGGTGGGCGTGGTCGACACCAACGTGCGGCGCTGGTTGCTGCGCCGCTTCGGCGGACCGGACGCGCCGCGACGCCTCCAGGCCCTCGCCGACGACCTGGCCGCACCCGGCCGCGGCGACGGCATCGCCGCCTGGACCCACGCCACCATGGAGTTCGGCGCCCGGATCTGCACCCAGCGAACCCCGCGCTGCGACGCCTGCCCCGTCGCCGACGGCTGCCCGTCGCGCGGGATGGCGGCACCCGTCCACGTGCCAAGACAGCCGGCTTTCAACGGGTCCACGCGGCAGCAGCGCGGCGCGCTGCTCAGGGAGCTGGCCGCGAGTGAAAGTCACGCCATCGCGGACATCGGTCTGGACGAAACCATCGTGAATGCGCTGGCCGGGGAGGGGCTGCTCCATCGGTCGGGTGGGATGGTGCGGCTGGGCGGGCGGCTACAATCGGGCCATGACCCTGAAGGTGAACCTGGGTGACCAGATGCCGTCGATCGGGCTGCGCGCGACCGACGGGTACCTCCTGAACCTCCGGAGCTTCGTCGGCCGCCAGCCGTCGATCCTCCTGTTCGTGGGCGCACCGACGCTGAAGGGCAAGGCGCGCGAGCGCGGCGATGCGCTGATCGACGCACTGGTCGCCGGGCGGCGGCGCCTGGAGGAGGCCGGCGTGGGGACGTTCGTCATCACCACCGACAACGAGACCCAGCAGCAGGCGTACGTCGAGGAGCGCTCGCTGCCGATCCTGCTGCTCTCCGACGAGCGGCGGAGTGCGGTCGAGGCGGTGGGCATTGCGACGACAGCGGAGCGCGGCAACGTCAACGCCGTGCCGACCGCCTTCGCGGTCGGGATCGACGGCACGATCCGCGACATCGTCGAGAACGCCGAGCCGCGCGGACTGGTGGCGCGGCTCATCGACGCCTTCCGCGCCCCCGATGCCGAGGAGGCTCCGGCGGTGGCGGGCGCCACCACCTAGCGCATAGACCGATGCTCGCGGTACGCCTCGACGCCGCCGGCGAGCCCCTGCGAACGGTGGACCTGCCGCTGCCCGAGCCGGTTGGCACCCAGGTCCGGATCCGTGTCGCCGCCTGCGGCGTCTGCCATACCGATCTCCATATCGCCGACGGCTCGCAGGTCCGCGTCTCGCTTCCCATCACGCTGGGCCACGAGGTTTCCGGGTGGATCGATGCGTTCGGCCCGGAGGCCGGGCGCTCGCGGCTGGGGGCCCGCCTGCGACCCCGCGCGCGCCTCAAGGCCGGCGACCCGGTGCTCGTCTTC
>JAICQM010000011.1 GCA_025937875.1 Chloroflexota bacterium | reverse complement strand
CCGTGCTCGGCCCGGGCCGCGATCGACGTTTCGTAACCTCCCTCGTACACTCCGACGCATGACCGACCGACGACGCCTCGTCGCCGGGCTCCTCGCGCTGGCCACGCTCATCGCGGCGTGCACCGTCCGCGCCGAGACCGGCGTCGTGGCGACCAGCGCCACGCCCGACACCCCGTCGGTGCTGCGTGGATCCGGCGCGCTGGAGCATCGCCCGCGCCCGGTCGCGGTCGCCACGCCGGTCCCCACCGCGGTCCCGACGCCGCTCGCCCCGCAGCCGTTCGCCCTCAGCCTGTTCGAGGAGGGCGACTTCGTCCGGCAGTACACGTTCGACTGGTGCGTCGCGGCCAGCATCCAGATGGCGCACAACCTGGTGATGCCCACCCGGCGCACACAGAGCGACGACCAGGGCCAGCTGTGGGAGATGGCGCGTGCCCGCTCATCGAACTCCTACAACGGCGCGAACCCCCTCGGCTGGGCGCAGGTCCTCAATGAGGTTGGCCTGGGCCCGTACGAAGTCGTCTCGATCGCCGGCTACGAGGACGCGCTGCGCACCGCCGCGAGCGCGATCGCCGATACCGGGCGCCCCGTGGGCCTGGTGATGTGGCGCGGGCGCCACGCCTGGGTGATGAGCGGATTCGAGTCGGTCGGCGATCCCGCCACCGACGGCGATTTCAGCGTCACCGGCATTCGAGTCCTGGATCCGCTGTATCCGCACGGCAGCGGCACCTGGGGTCCGTCACCCGAGCCGAACAGCCTGCTCACGCCCGATGAGCTGGCGCAGCAGTTCGTGGTCCGGGAGCCACGGCGCTGGAGCAGCGGCTTCCCGACCGGGTACCTCATGGTGCTTCCCGTCAACGAGGGCGTGGCCGTCCTGCCGCGGCTGCGGCCGATCTGACCCCGCGACGTCAGCTCGCCCTGGTGGCGCCCCGCCCCGTATCGGCGGCGGTCACCGCCTCCTCGGTCGCCTCGACCGACGCCTCCTCCTTCGCCGCACGCTCCGGCGATCGGCGGTGGCGGCTCATCGCCTCGCACGCCTCGTCGACGTCGTCGGTGATCGTCAGCAGGCGCAGGTCCTCCGGCGCGATCTTGGCCTCGTACAGCGGCTTCGCCCGGATCCACTCGATGAGGCCCGCCCAGTAGTCGCGTCCGTACAACACGACCGGAAAGTGCTCCACCTTGCCGGTCTGGATGAGGGTCAGCGCCTCGAACAGCTCGTCGAGGGTGCCGAAGCCACCGGGAAAGATGACGAAGCCGACGGCGTACTTCACGAACATGACCTTGCGGGCGAAGAAGTAGCGGAACTCCATGCCCAGGTCCACGAACTCGTTGAGACCCTGTTCGAACGGGAGCTCGATGTTGCAGCCGATGGATGGCGCGCCGGCATCACGCGCGCCGCGGTTGGCGGCCTCCATGATGCCGGGGCCACCGCCGGTGATGATCGCGTAGCCCTGCTCGCCGAGCTTGGTGGCGAGCTGGCGGGCGGCACTGTAGTACCGGTTGCGCCGGCCGACGCGCGCCGAGCCGAAGATGGTGATCGCCGGACCGACCTGTGCCAGGGCGTCGAAGCCCTCGACGAACTCGCCCAGGATGCGCAGCGCGCGCCAGGTATCGGTCTCACGGAAGCCGGGCCATCCCTCGTGCGAGCGGAGGAGGGCCTGGTCCTCGGTGACACGATCGTTCGTTCCCTTGCCACCGCGCACGACGATGGCGCCGCGTCGCCGCTCAGGCTCTCGCTTCTTGCGTGGCATGCCGCCCCTTCCGCTGCGTGGTCGTCCCGGCCTGGCTCGACAGTCCGCAGGGCCGATGGTACGGTTTGCCCTTCTCCGCGTCTCCCATCCCGGACTCATCTCGCCCCGAGCGATCATGCGGCCGCACTGCCCGCGACCGATCATCGAGATGCGGTGAACGTAGCCCGCACCATTCGAGGATTCTATTGCCGGATCTCCTGCGGCGTGTCGCCGCACTGACAGCGCTGAGCATCGCCGGGATCGCCCTGCTGGCCCCGCTCGCCGTGCGCAGCGCCACGCCCGTCGCCGCCGAGGCTGATCGCCTGATCGATGCCGCCGCGCACCCGCCGCGCCAGATCGCCGCCCGCGGTGATGCCGGCCGCGCCGCATCGGCCCCCGGGACGCTCGTCGCCCTGACCGCGCCACACGGCGTCGAGGATCTCGCCCCGGATGCCGCTCCGCCGGCGCCCACCACCGTGGCCATGACGGCCGATCTCCGCAGCGTTCCCACCCCGCGTCCGGTGGCACCACGGGCGCCGCCCGCGCCGGTCGGCGATGACGTCTGGGACCGCCTAGCGCAGTGCGAGTCCGGCGGCAACTGGGCCATCAATACCGGGAACGGCTACTACGGCGGCCTCCAGTTCAGCCACGGCACGTGGCTCGCGTACGGGGGCGGCGCGTACGCCGAATACCCGCACCAGGCCACGCGCGAGGAGCAGATCGCCGTCGCTGAGCGACTGCGCGCCGCCCGCGGCTACCAGCCCTGGCCCGCCTGCCGCATCAAGCTCGGGCTTCCGTAGCACCCGGTGCCGATGGGAGAGCTCCTGCGGCGCGTCGCGGCCCTGGCAGCGACCAGCGCGCTGGGCATCGCCCTGCTGGCGCCGCTCGGCGCCCGGGCCGGTGCCCTTCCCGCCGAGCACGTCACGGCGGTCGAGCTGCTCGACGCGGCGCGCCTGACGCCCCGACTGGATGCCGACCGCGGCGACGCCGGGCGCAACGCCTCGGCCGCCGACACGTTGCTGGCGCTCACGATTCCGCTCCCGGGCGAGCGGATGGGTCCACGCGCGGCGCTCCCCACGCCGGCGACGGTCGCAATGTCCGCCGAGCTGCGCGCGGTGACCACCCCCCGGCCCGCCCCCTCAGCCGTGACCCCACCGGCGGGTGGCGGGACGGTGACCGGCAAGGCCACGTGGTACTGCTGCACCGCAGGCTACCGCGGCCAGGCCGTGGTGGCGCTCCCCGGCGCCCTGGGTGGCCGCTTCGATCCCTCGCCGAGCCGCTTCGTCACCGTTTGCGCCGACCGCTGCGCGCGACTGCCGGTCGTCGACTACTGCGGGTGCCACTGGGGCACCGCCCAGCAGAAGGTCGCCGACCTCTCCCCCGAAGCCTGGGCAGCGGTGACCGATCGTTCGCGCGGCCTCGGCGTCGTCACCGTCACCATCCACCTCGCAGGCTGAACCGGCGCGGCGCGCGCGCCGCAGTCAAGTAGCATCACTCGATGCTGCAACCGCAGGCCGTCGGCCATGTCGTCCTGAAGGTTCGCGACCTGGATCGGTCGCTCGGCTTCTATCGCGACCTGCTCGGGTTCCGCGTGGCGTCGGAGATGACCAACGTCATGATCTTCCTCACCGCCACCGGCGAGAACCACCACGACCTTGCCCTGCTGCGGGTGGGCGACTCCGCCCCCTCGGCGATGCCGAACGCCGTCGGCCTCTACCACGTCGCGATCCGCCTCGCCGACGAGGACGAGTTGCGGCGCGCGCACGGCATCCTCACCGAGCGGGGCCTCCTGCGCGGAGCCATCGACCATGGCGTGACGCACTCGGTGTACACCGCCGACCCGGACGGCAACGAGATCGAGCTGTACTGCGACGCCCCGCGCGAGGAGTGGGAGGGCCGCGTCGCGGAGTCCATGACCGTGCGTCCGTTGCGTCTCGACTGAGCTGCATCGGCCGGCGGCCGGCGCGAGCTCGGCACAGGCCTTGCTTCCCGAGCGAGCGTGCCGTTCCTTCCGTTCGTCCTCCTCCTCGCCTGGCAGGCAATCAGCCGATCCGCGTCCTTCGCGCTCGGCTGGGCGACGTCCCTCTTCTTTGGCTACGTGCCTGGCAGCAAGGGCCGCCTGCTGTCGATCATGGCGCTCGTCTCGGCCGCCTGGGTCGTCGTGGTGCTCGGCTTCGGGCTGCCCATCGCGGCGGGCTGGGCGGGCGAGCGCATCGGGCTCGTCGAGCGCAACTTCGACCTCGCCTGGTACCAGGTGTGGGGGCTGGTGGCCGCCGTCGTCCTCACGCCACCGGTGGTCGGCGGCCTGGCGGAGATCGGTGGCTTCGAGGAGCCGCGATCTGTCGGGCGCTGGCTGCGACGCCTGCCGGCGACGTACCCCGGCACGGCGTCGCTCGGTGCGGCGGTCCTGCTGATGGTGCTCATCACGCCGTTCCTCGCCTTCCAGCGTGTGCGCCAGAAGCGTGTCGTTCTCCCGATCCCCCTCGTCCTGCATGACGGCGCCGACGACTCGACCGTCACCGAGGCGATCCTCCACGCCCTCGACGATGCAGGACTCGGCGCGTTCGAGCACCAGGTGCTCCGCGGGCCGCGCTCATGGCCGCTGCGCACGATGGGCTTCGCCGCCAACCATCTCCTGGGCTCGATCGTCCACGGTGAGCCGGACCGCATGGTCAACGACGGGATTGAGATCATGAGCTACGCGACCAACATCGCCATCCTGGGGCCGGGAGAGGAAGCGCACCGCGCGCGGGCCGCGATCTCGCGGGCGCTCGCATCCAGCGACGCGTACCTGACCTGGAGTCCCGACTCGCAGGAGCTCGAGGCTGCGCTGGCCGAGTTGCGGCACCGTCGCTCGGGTGGCGGCGACATCGAGGCTGACCTGGACCGATTCCGGAAGCGCCTCGACACGGCCGCGGTCAACGCCGACGAGTGGAACACCATCGAGCGCCTTCGGCTCCAGCTGGCCCAGGACAGCGACGCGGACGCCCCGGCACCCGGCGACGTGGAGCAGAACGCCAACGAGCGCGAGGTCACGATCGCCGCTCGCTAGCATGGGCCGATGCGGCAGCGATGGCGCTTCATCGGTACCGGCCTGCTGGTCGCGGCGACCGTCGTCCTCGCCTGGCAGCCGGCGCGGGTCGCGGTACAGACCGCGTTCCTGGTGCCGAGCATCCTGGACGCCGGGCCGCGGCCGCTCGACTGGCTGACGGCACCGCCCCACCGCCAGACGCTGGCCTGGCGCACCGATGCCACCGGCGAGCCGGACCTCGCGGACCTGTGGCTGCCGCCGACGGCCGCCGCCTCGCGTCCCCACGGTGCGATCCTGCTCGTGCTGGGGGTCAACAACGTGGGTCGGGGCTACCCGGCAGTCGTCCGCCTGGCCGATGCCCTGGCCCGCACCGGGGTCGTCGTCATGGTCCCCGACTCCCGGGTGCTGCTCGGCGGACGCGTCGACGCCAGAGAGATCGACGGCGTGGTCGAAGCCTTCGAGCTCCTCGCCGCCCGTCCCGAGGTCGATCCGGAGCGGGTCGGCATCGTCGGACTCTCGGTTGGCGGCGCGCTGGCACTGCTCGCCGCCGCCGACGCGCGCATCGCGGCCGACGTGCGCTGGGTGAACGCCTTCGGCAGCTACGCCGATGCGCCGCGCTTCCTGGCCAACGTCATGGCGCGTGCGTATCGCGGCGCCGACGGCGAGCTGACGGCGTGGCAGCCCGCCCAGCTGGCGCGTGACCTGTCATTCGGCATGCTGCTCGACCTCGTCGCCGATGCCGGCGACCGCGCCGCGCTCGACGCCGCCTATGGCATCCCGATCCGGGCCGGCGAGCGGCCGTCCCGTGATGCCGGATTGGCGCTCACCTCGGCGGCGGCGCGCGTCGTCGAGCGCCTCGTGCTGGCCGATGACCTCCCCGCCGCCGAGGCCGCGGTCGCCGCGCTGCCGCCATCTGGGCGCGCCACGCTCGCGGCGCTCACCCCGGCGGGACGGATGAGCGGCCTGGAAGCCCGCGTCTTCCTGATGCACGACGCGTCGGACGCCTACGTGCCGTACGTCGAGTCGCGTGTCCTCGCCGCCGAGCTGGGCGAGGCGGCGAAGCTCACCGAGTTCCGCCTCTTCGACCACGTCGAGCCCAAGGGCATCGACCTCGGTGCCGCGGCGCCCGAGGCGTGGCGCCTCTTGTGGCATATCCAGGGCGTCCTGGCGGAGACCCTGTGACCACCGTTCAGCCATCTTCGACCGCCGACCAGACTCCTATCAGTCGCGCGATCAGGGGTGCGCCGATGCCGGCGGCGTTAGGACGACGCGCTCAGGCCCAGTGACCAGCTTCCATCGTCTTGGGCTGCCAGGAATGCAGTCCAGCCAGCGACGTTCAGCTCCACCGGCTCGGCACGCGGGTCGAAGGAGTCGATGGCGTCGGTCACCGCTTCCAGTTCCGCGCTCGAGGCACTCGGAGCGGCTACTTCGAGAATGCCGACGACGAGATCTGAGACCTCTTGACTGGGCGCGTCGGACTCGAAATCGGGCGTGACCAGCACGTCGCCGATCGGTCCTGATGCACCCGTCGTGATGAGCGAGACGACGTAGGAGCCATCGGAGCCCGGACAGCCCCAGATTGGGCCTTGGGCGAACTCGTTGACGAAGCTGCACCCGAGCGCGGTCAGAGCTGGCTCAAGCACAGAACGGTCGATCGGTTCGGCGCTGATCGCGGCCGCCGAAGCCTCGGCGGATGGCTCCGCCGAAGCGCTCGTGGCTGGCGGCGTTGCGGTGGCCTCGGTCGTTTCGCTGGCCGCTGGGCTGGCGCTTTCAGCCGAGATTGACGGTGTGGTTCCTTGACATGCGGCCAGCGCAATCACGGCAAGCGGCGTGGCAAGGCGGGCGATTCGTTTCATGGACGTCCCTTCCCTTCGTCCCCTGAGGGTGCCTCCTGTCAACACGCCAGAACATGGGACTTTCGGCGCCCGCCGCAAGCCTCGGGGTGGCTGGCGGTCTCGCCCGTGCCGTTCTCCAGCCCCCACGGCGCGCGACAGGCGCGGGGGCGAATCAGCCAGTCGGGACCGGCGGCGGGGCGCCCGAGAAGCTGAGGATCACGAATCCGATCACGAGCGCCAGGACGACCACGATGACCAGGATCCGCGCGCCGCGGCCGCGCTGGCGGGCGGGAAGCGGCTGGTACGGCCGGCCCCGGCGCGACGAGCGCCGGCTCATCGGTCCGCGACGGGCGTGGCCCAGGTGCGCCGGAAGAGGAACGGCGTGGTGAGCGCCTCCCGGTTGCTGACGCTGCGCAGCTGCTTGCGCGTCCGCTTGAGGAGCTTGCCGTGATAGGTGCCGTCGCCGTAGGGCTCGAGCAGGCGCGCGACGTCCCAGTCGTGCGTGCCGGCGACCGCGGTATCGGGCAGGTATCGGTCCAGGATGGCCTTCGCCTCGTCGATTGCCACGAACCGCCGCTCGCGCGACGCGTTGTCGAGGAGGGTGAGCAGGTCGGCGAAGCTGGTGTCGACGTCCTCCACCAGCGTCGAGAGGCGCTCCATCGTGCCGGGCATGCGCTCCAGCTTGAAGAGGCCGGTCAGGAGAGTGCGGCGCTCCGCCTGGTCGAGCTGCTCGAGCTCCGGGCGGAGATTCGGGATGCCCGCGTCGGGATCGGCGACGGGCACGGCGTAATCGGTCAGGTGAACCATCATGGCGCCACCAAGGGTAGCGGTGCCGGCGGAGACACGCTGTCGGCGCTCAGCGCGAGGCGGCCGGTAACACGGTGTGGGCGGCGCGTCGCACTCCGCGTGTGCGTCCCGGCGCGCATTGTGACGAATCCGGCCGGGCGTGTGCGCCCCGGCGCATGTAACTGCGAAGTCGGGCCGCTTTCGAGGCAAATTGGGTGCATGGTGTGCACCCGAGCGCCAGGGGTGACCAGGCGTGGAGACAGAAACCGCGTTCGGTCGTAGATACATGCGCCCCAGCGCACGTCGAGCCGGCGGAGACACACGGTGTGCGTCCCGGCGCACATTGTGTGCTACGGGACCGATCCGGGCGCGTCAAGGGACCTGGAGCTGGCCGCTGGCCCGCCATTGACCGGTTGCGCGCCGCCCAGCAGACTCGGGACGAGAAGGGAGGATTGGCGGTGCGCATGTCGAAGCGGCGGCTGGCCATCCTGGGTGCCCTCGTCCTCGTCGCCGGCGCCGGCGCCGGCCTGTTGTTAGCACCCGAACCTCCCGTGTCGCGCGGGGACCAACCGTGGCGGCCGATCTGGGTGGCCACCGACCCGGAGATCGTCCAGCACGCCGACGCGTCCTACCCACTTGCGGCCGGATTCGTGGGCGAGAGCTCACCCCGGGTCACGACCGACGCGCCGTGGCACACGTCCGAGGCCCTCCTCGCCACCGGGCGCACGCCGGCCATCGCCGTGACGCAGGGAACGTTCGCGTTCGCCACCGACGATGGCACGACGGGACGCGTGATGGCCGTCGACATGAGCGATGTCGGAGCGCTGACCACCGTCCTCGAGACCCAGCACGTGGTGTCGCAGGTGGCGCTGGCGCCCAACCCGACGACCACCTTCGCCCTGCTCCTCGACCGCGGCTCCCTCGCGCCACTCGGCGTGTGGATGGTCAATGGGCGTGACGACGAGCCGCGACGCGTGATGGGTCCGCCCGCCCCGCTCGTCGCGGTCACGGAGATTCGATTGGCGGCGCGCTCGATGGTCGGTGACACGCTCCTCAGCGATGGCGAATGGCTGGTGCGCGAATCCTGCATCGACAGCGGCCTGGCCTGCGGCGTCGACGCGATCAACCTCGCGTCAGGTGCCAGCGTTCAGCTCCCCCGGACCGATTTCGCCCGTGGTCCGAGCATGCAGCTGACCGACGGTGTCCTCGTATACCGCGAGTGCCAGCAGGTGATGTGCTCGGACGCAGCCCTCATCCTGGCCACGGGCGCCACTCAGGTTCTCCCCGGCGTCGGGCAGGGCGGCTATCTCACCACGGTCGACAGCCGATTGCTCTACGTCTTTGGGGCCGATGTCGACGCCAACTTCATCGCGCACCGGTTGGATGTGTACGACCTCACCGCGGATGAACGTCACGCCCTCTGGGTGGCTCCGGAGGGCCGGTCAGTGTTCGCCTCGCCGATGCCGAATATGAGTCGGGTGGAAGGGGCGGTGACCATCGGTCTCGGCGACGGAGGTGGCAGCTCGTTCAGGCTGCTCGACCTCACCAGCCTCGAGACGCGGGAGATCCCACAGCCCCGCTATCCATGGGCCGACTGACCCGATCGCGCGCGGGGATTGACCCGGTGCGCCGGCGCGCCGCATGATGCCCGCTGTCCGAGCCAGCACCGGGGGGTTCCGTGGCAACCGATCCGCGCCGGCAGCGGCGCCCGACCTTCGACTCGTCCCTGGCGTGGGCCGCGCTGGCGGTGATCGCCGTGGCCGCGATCATCGGAGTCGCCATCCTGCTCACGCGACCCGCGCCGGTGGAGGCGCCCACGACGACGTCCTCACCGGGTGCCTCGGTGCCGCCGGCGGCGGTCCAGCCCGAACGCCCATCGAGCGTGGAGGAGGCCGCCTGGTGGCGGATCGGATGGCAGGGCGACGCCGCGGAGCCGATCGATTTCCAGCAGCTCAGCGTCGGCACCGTCGAGCGCGGTGAGACGGTTCGGATTCCGTTCGGCGAGTTTCCCGTCGCGGCGGGCGCCCCGTTCGTGCGTGGCCCGGCGGGCGGCCTGGTGGTGGTGGCGGTGGCCGAGGTGCATCGGACGCAGCTGCTGGTCGTGGAGGCCGCGACCGGCGACGCCCGCGACCTGGTCGAGGTCACGCCCGAGGCGCTCGACGTCGAGGTCTCGCGGGATGGCCGGACCGTGCTCTTCCTGGCCGAGACCGATGCCGGCCTGGCGGCCTATGCCCTCCCCATCGACGGTTCGGGCGACGTCCGGCGCCTGACCGACGCCGTGCCGCGCGTGGCCGGCGCGCCGGATGTCGTGCTGGCGGCGGTCAGGCTGCCGATTGCCGACCTCGTGCTCGACCCGGCCGGCGAGGCCCTGGCCATCCTGGACTGCAACGCGTCGTGCCGGTTGCGGGTCGCGCGCCTCGACGGCGGCGAGGAGATCATCTTCAACCTCGGGGGCTTCGAATCGGTTCTCAGCTGGGAGGGCAACGTGATCGTGCTGGGCTCCGGCCGTTGCCTCGACCTCGCCGCCGCCGCCCCCATGCCGAACCTCTGCGCCGGCCCGGAGATGCCCGCAGTGACCGGGCTCGAGGGCATGTTCGCGGGCGTCGAGCTGCCGGACGGCTGGCGGGTCGAGCTGCGGCGGGTCGGGCCGGGCCAGCAGTTCAGGATGAAGGCGGTGGCCACCGGAGCGGACGGCGAGGAGGTCGTGCTCGAGGCGCTGGGCGAGTTCGGCGGGCAGGGCTGATCGGCCGCCACCGCCTACAATCGGTCGACACACCCGTAGGTTGAGGTCGCGATTCGGTGCTGCTCGAGGGCAAGAAGCTGCTCATCACCGGCGTGCTGACCGACGACAGCATGGCATTCGCCGTCGCGCGGGCGGCCCAGGAGCACGGCGCCGAGGTGCTGCTCACCAACGTCGGGCGCGGGGTACGCCTGACCGAGAAGGTGGCCCGCAAGCTCCCCACCACACCCGACGTCATGCAGATGGACGTCAACAGCCCCGACGACGTCGCCACCGTCGCCGGGGCGGTGATGGACCGATGGGGGCGGCTCGACGGCCTCCTCCATTCCATCGGCTATGCGCCGCAGGACGCCCTGGGCGGGAATTTCCTCAACACGCCCTGGGAGAGCGTGGCGATGGCCTTCCAGACATCGGCCTATTCGCTCAAGGCGCTGACGGTGGGCATGCTCGAGCCCTTGAAGGTGGCGGGGGCCGACGGGGGTGCCGGCGTCGTCAGCCTGACGTTCGACGCGCGCTTCGCGTGGCCGATCTACGATTGGATGGGCGTCGCCAAGTCGGGCCTGGAGTCCATCACTCGCTACCTGGCCCGCGACCTGGGCCAGCACAACATCCGCATCAACACCGTCTCCGCCGGACCGATCCGCACCATGGCCGGCAAGAGCATCCCCGGCTTCGACGACATCGCCGGCCACTGGCTGGCTCGCTCGCCGCTGGACTGGTCACTCACCGATGCGACCGCCGTCGGCGACATGTGCGTCTTTCTTCTCAGCCCCATGGCGTCGATGACGACCGGCGAGATGGTCCACGTCGACGGTGGCTACCACGCCCTGGGAACCGAGTTCAAGGAGCGCTGAGCGGCCCATGGTCGACGTGGCCAGGACCGCGGCCCAGCATTTCGACGAGTGGGCACCGCGCTACGACGCCCAGATCCGGGAGATGGTCCCGCGCTACGAGGAGATCCACGAGACCCTCATCGCGCTCCTCCGCCTGCGTCCGCCGGAGCGTTTCCTGGACCTCGGTGCGGGGACCGGCTACACGCTCCTCCGTGTGCTCGATGCGTTTCCCGACGCCACCGCCACCGGCCTCGACGTGTCGCCCGAGATGCTGGAGCGCGCGCGGCAGCGGCTCGCCGGCCTGCACGAGCGGGTCGAGCTGCGGCAGAGCGACATCGCCCAGCCGGAGATCAGCGCCTCGTACGACGCCATCGTCTCGGTGCTGGCCGTCCACCACCTCTACCCCGACCAGAAGCGGCACCTGTTCAGCCGCATCTGGGAGCACATCGAGCCTGGCGGCATCTTCGTCATCGCCGACTATTTCGAGCCGGCAGTGGCGCGCCTGAGCGAGCTCTACGACCTCCCCGACGAGCCGGACCCGCACGAGGTAGAGCACGACCATCCCGACACCGCCGCCGATCACCTGGCGTGGCTGATCGCCGCCGGCTTCGCGGCGGTCGACGTGGTCTGGAAGTACGACGACGTCGGCGTCCTCGTCGCCTGGAGGGCCGAGCGCCCGACGCCCTAGGCCGCGGAGTGCCCATCAAGCGCGGGAGCATGACCCTCCAGAGCCAGCAGGTGGGCCTTGGCCTCGAGGCCGCCGCCATAGCCACCCAGGCCGCCGCCGGCGGCGATGACGCGGTGGCACGGCACGACGACGGCGACCCGGTTGGCACCGTTGGCGCGCCCCACGGCCCGGAAGCCGTTCCCCGCCTCGACCCGCTGGGCCAGGTCGCGATAGCTGATCGTCGTCCCGTACGGGATGCGACGCAGCTCGGCCCAGACGCGCTCCTGGAATTGGCTGCCGGGGAGGTCGAGCGGCAGGTCGAAGTCGCGGCGCGCGCCGGCGAAGTACTCGCCGAGCTGCACCTCCAGCCGGTCCAGCAGTGCGTTGGTGCCGTCCACGGTAGGCCCGATGCGCCGCCGCACGGCGGCCAGCTGGGCCGGCAGCATGGACCGCTGTGCGAAGTCGCAGAGGACGATGGCGTCCTCGGTGGCGCCGGCCAGCATCGGCCCGATCGGTGTCTCGATGAGGCTCGTCGTCACGACCGAGGCCGCCTCCGGATGGCAGTGCAGGCAGGGCCGGTAGCCCTGGGCGCGCGCCGTTTCGGCGTCGGGCAGGTACTCGACGTTGCGCGGCAGCGGCTTGCTGACGCGGCACGAGGGCCGGCAGAAGATGCCGGTGGTGCGGACGGCGGCCACGAAGCGGCCGTCGAAGGCGGGATCGGAGGCGTAGAACGCCTGCTCGTAGCGGTTCGTCATGCGGATGGAACGGCGGCCGCCCGCGCGGCGTGAGGTGACGGGCTAGGCCTGGGCGGCCTGCTGGGACCGAAGGACGAGATTGACGGTGAACGGCGACGAGCCGAGCAGCCGGTCTCCCTCGCGCAGCTCGAAGCGGTGCCGGCCGATCTCCTTGATCTCGAGCCCCTGCAGGTCGGCGACGATGTTGGCCGTCGTGGCGCCCGGCGGCACCTGGATCCGGAACTGCGGCGGCCGGGCGAGGAGCGGCGAGCCGCCGGGCGAGATGAGCTGCAGGCTCATCTCGTGGCGGCCCGGATCGGCCTCCAGGATCGCGACCACGAAGGCGCGGCCGTGGACGGCCGGCAGGCGCGAGACGTTGATCTGGCTGAAGATCCCCATCGCCGACAGCTTCCCGTCCTGCGCGGTGAGGGCGTAGTCGCACAGCAGGAGGGTGTGGAGCTGAAGGTCGGCCATGCCGACGAGTCTAGCGGTCGAAGGCGAGCGCCACGCCGGTCCGCACCAGGTCGACGACGGGCAACGAGCCTGCCAGCTCGGCACGCGGCACCCAGCGGCAGTCATCGGAGCTGCCACCGACCTCGGCCCGCAGCTCGCCGCCGACGACACGGACGTGGAACAAGATGCGGACCACGTGGAACGCGTAGGCGATCCGGTCGCGGGGGTCGACGAACTCCCCGGCGGTCGAGTCGATGCCGGCCAGGCCGACGACCTCGCCAACGAGGCCGGTCTCCTCGGTCAGCTCGCGGAGCGCCGCGTCCCGCGGGTCCTCGCCGAACTCGACGCCCCCGCCGGGCAGCGTCCACCTGCCGTCGTCTCGCTCCGTGTGGCCGGGAGCGATGCGGGTGACGAGGAGCGCGTCGCCGTCGGTGCACAGCGCGTAGGCCGCCACCCGGCTGACGCGCGGGAGCTCGCCGTCGCTCACGCCTCGGCGTACAGGTCGGGATCGATGAGCCAGGCCAGCTCGCCGGTGCCCGGCTCGGGGACGCCGTAGAACTCGATCGCCGCCAGCGACCCCTTCCGCATGCGGACCGATGACGCGCCGGTCAGCAGCGCTGTCGCACTCGACAGGTCGGGCTCGTGGCCCACGAACATGACCCGCCGCGCATCGGGATGCTCGGCCATCGCTCGCGCCATGTCGCCCCAGCCGGCACCCGGACGCAGCCGGTCGTCGGTGACCGGCGTGCCGCCGACGGCGGCGCAGAACAGCTCGGCGGTCTGCAGGGCACGCGGGAGGGGCGAGCTCAGGACCACGTCGGGGCGCGCGTTCAGGCGCCGCCAGAGCGGCGCCGCGGCCTCGAGAGCCGCGATCCCGTCATCGGTCAGCTCGCGCGCGTCGTCGTCGCCGGCACGGGGCTGTCCGGCCTTGCCATGCCGCAGGAAGAAGAGGATCACACCACGGTCGTCGCGCTGCTGCCGTCGCCGGGGGTGGGATCGTCGCCGGGGCCGCCGCGGTTGCCGGCATGACCGAGCGCGACACCGCGGGCATGCCCGGTGCGCCGGACGAGGACACGGCCAGGGCTGGTCGCCTCGGCCTTGGGAAAGCTGATGGTCAGCACCCCGTTGCCGAAGGCGACGTTGGCGCGCATCGCGTCGACCGCGCACGGCAGCTCGACGGTCCGCTCGTACGGCCCGTAGGCCCACTCGCGCACGATGTAGTCGATGCGCTCCTGTCCCTCACCGTGCTGGGCGGCGCGCAGGATGAGCCGGCCATCCTCGGTGATGTCGACGCTGATGTCCTCGGGGCCGACGCCCGGCATCGGGGCGACCACCATGAGCTCGCGCTCGTTGTCGAACAGGTTGACGGGGATCGCGGTCGGATCGGTCATGGCGGCCTCCAATGCAAGACCGATGCTACCCGCTCGCTACCCCCTGCCGCCATCGGCTAGGCTGCCGCGATGGAGCGTTCGCCGACCACCCCCGACGAGTTCATCGCCTCCCTGCCGGACGGCGTGCGCGGGGACATCGCCACGCTCGACGCCGAGATCTCCTCCGTCATGGCCGGGCTGGAGCGAACGCTGTGGGAGGGCGTCTTCTGGGGCGGCACCGTCCAGCACATCATCGGCTACGGAGCGTATCGGTACGCCGGACGCAGCGGCCGGTCGGGCGAATGGTTCGTCGTCGGGCTCGCGGCGCAGAAGAATTACCTGAGCCTCTACGTCAATGCCGCCGAGGATGGCGCCTACCTCGGCAAGCAGTACGCCGGGCGGCTCGGCAAGGTGAAGGCCGGCAGCGCGAACCTGCAGTTCAAGCAAGCCGCAGACATCGATGCGGCGGTGCTGCGCGAGATGGTAACGCGCGCCAGGGACCTCGTACCGGACGCGACCTGACCGTCAGACCTCGCGAATCTTCCAGTAGGAGTCCTTCTTCACGACGCGCCCGCCACTGAAGGTCCACAGGTCGCAGCCGCGCACCTCGATCCGCTGGCCGTCGGTGGTCGTGCCGCGCAACGTCCACTCCGAGGCCCCGCGGTCGCCGGAGACGAAGTGCTCGTCGTCGCCGTAGCGCACGTCCGGGATCCCCGCGAAGCGGGCCGCGAAGGCGTCGCGCACCGCCTCGCGGCCTGCGACGCGTCGGCCCCACGGGTCCGGACCGCGCGGGCTCTCGAAGACCGCGTCGTCGCTGAAGTGCTTCATGATCCGGTCGAGGTCGTGCTCGTCGAACCCAGTGGTGATGTCCCGCAGCACCGCCAGCCGGGCGGCGTCATCGATGGCCATCAGTCCGGGAATGCCTCCGGGCCGCGCTCGGACAGCTCGCGCGCGTGCTCGCCTGAGTCCTCCGGCGGGATCCAGGAATAGGGGTACCGATCGTCCTCCAGCTCGGTCGCCTGCTTCGTCAGGTGGAGCGGATGGAACGTGTCGATCATCACCGCCAGCTCCTCCGTCGCCTCCTTGCCGATGGAGGCCTCGACCGACCCCGGATGCGGTCCGTGAGGGATGCCGGCGGGATGGATCGTGAAGGAGCTGATGTCGACCCCGCGGCGGCTCATGAAGTTGCCGGCCACGTAGTAGATGACCTCGTCGGAGTTGATGTTCGAGTGGTTGTAGGGGGCGGGAATCGCCAGCGGGTGGTAGTCGAACTTCCGCGGCACGAAGCTGCAGATGACGTAGTTGCGCGGCTGGAAGGTCAGGTGCACCGGCGGCGGCTGGTGGACGCGACCGGTGATCGGTTCGAAGTCACCGATGTTGAAGGCGAACGGCCAGAGGTGCCCGTCCCAGCCGACGAGGTCGAAGGGATGATGCCGGTAGTGGTACGCGGTGACCCGGCCGCGGGTCTTGACCTCGATGACGTAGTCACCCTGCGACAGGTCGGGTGCCATCTCGGCCGGCGGCCGGATGTCGCGCTCGCAGTAGGGCGAGTGCTCGAGCAGCTGCCCGAAGTCGTTGCGATAGCGCTTGGGCGGGACGATCGACGAGGGAGACTCCACCCACAGCAGGCGCTGGTCGTCCGTTGACGGCCGCAGGCGGAACGTGGTGCCGATGGGAATGACCAGGTAGTCGCCGGGACCGTAGTCGATCGGTCCGAAGTTGGTCTCGAGGGTGCCGGAGCCGGTGTGGACGAAGTACATCTCGTCCGCCTCCCCGTTGCGGTAGTACCGCTCCATCGGCTCGGCTGGCAGGACGACGCCGAACGTCACGTCGGCGTTGTAGAAGAGCGGGACGCGGCCGGTCACGCCATCCCCGCGCGGCTCGAGGTCCTTGGTGTTCACCAACCGATGGCGATGCGGCCCGGATGCCTCGTCGGCCGACTGCTCGATCCGCACGTCGCGCACCTTCTCGATGTGGTGCGTCTGGGTCGGCGGCGTGTGGTGGTAGAGGAGGCTGGCACGCCCGGAGAAGCCCTCGACCCCGAAGAGCTCCTCCGCGTACAGGCCGCCATCGTCCTTGCGGAACTGGGTGTGGCGCTTGTGGGGGATCTCGCCGCGCTGCACGTAGAACATCGGCCACATTATCGCCGCGCGGGCGGTCAGGCAGGGGCGGCGTTGTCCGCGACGGCAGCCAGGATGGCCTTGACCTCGAACGGCGTCAGGCCGGGGTGCTTCGACAGCAGGAGCGCCACCAGGCCCGCGACGTGCGGCGCCGCGAAGCTGTTGCCGATCGCCACGATTCGGCCGCCGTCCTTCCAGGCCACCGGGACGTCGACGCCCCAGGCGCCGAACTCGACCGGCGGCGACGGGTTGTAGTACAGGCGCTGCGGATCCGGTTCGGCGTGGGCGGCCACCGAGATCACCGAGCTGAACAGGGATGGGAAGCTGTTGCCCGGCGCGTTGTTGGCCGCGCTGACGAGCACGACGTTGTGGAAGTAGGCCTCGTCGGCGAGCTCGTGGAACAGGCCGAACAGCGCCTCGCTCTTCGACGAGAGGGACAGGTTGACGACGTCGATACCCTCGGTGATCGCCCACTCCAGGGCCGCGGCAAAGGCGGCGCCCTTTCCCTTGAGGTCCTGGCCGAGCACCCGGATCGAGATGATCTCCGCCTCCGGCGCCAGACCGATGATGATGCCGGCGCACGCCGTCCCGTGCCCGAACAGGTCGATCGACTCGTCGGGAACCAGCTCCGGCTCGTCGCCACCCAGGTTCACCGCCAGGCTGCGGGTCAGGCGCCCGGCCACGTCCGGATGATCGCCCTCGACACCGCTGTCGATGATCGCGACGCGGATACCACGGCCGGTGGCGCCGCCCCACGCCCACTCCCGGTCGACGCTGCCATCGATGCCCCGCCGGCGCGGCTCGCGCGCAACGGAGCCGGGCGCGAACGGCTCCGACCAGGCGGGAAGGTCGCTGAGACCCGACGGCTCGGCCATGCGCTCAGCGCACGCGGCCGCGAGAGCGATCGCGGCGATCGGCCTCCGCGGTACGGGCCACCGTGTCGAGGATGGCGGCGACCAGGGCCAGCTCGCGCTCGCCGAGCGATGCCAGGCGCGCGACGGCGTCGACCAGCGTCCAGAAGGGGGCCTCGGCATCGGCGTCGAGGGCGGCGGTGGCGGCCACGACCAGCCGCTCGGTGGCCTCGGCGTCGAGCTCCTCGTCGCCGAGCTGGCCGAGCGCCGAGGCGAGGAGCAGCGGAACCTCGCGATGGAGGCGCGTGGCCGCGATGGCGGCGCCGGCCTGGGCGGCGAACACCTCGAGCAGCTCCATGTCTCGCAGCGTGAAGCTCGGCGAGTCGCGCTTGTCGAGCAGCTGGAGCACGCCGACCGTTGTCTCGCGGTCGATGAGCGGCACCGCCGCGATCGAGCGCGGCACGTAGCCCGACCGCTCCGCGGCCGCGCGGTCGAAGCGCGGGTCCGCTCCCACGTCCGACAGCGCGAGCGCCTGGCCGGTGGAGTACACGTAGCCGACGATGCCCTTGGAGGGCGGCACCGTCATGCCGACCGCGCCGGCGCCCTGGGGACCGGCCGCGACCCGGAACTCGAGACGGTCCGGATCGGTCTCGAACAGGGCGATCGACGCCGCCTCGGCGTCAAAGAGGCGCACGGTGGCGTCGACGATCGATTGCAGGAGCTGCCGCTCTGCGTCGGGGACGAACCGGCGGGCCACAGCAGTACGCCGCGCTGCCGATCGAAGGATCTGCAACGCGGCGTCGAGCTGTTCGTCTCCCGGGGACTGGTCCTCGGTGGACATGTGGGTCCTCCGGGCTGTCAGCGCTCCGGCTTCCGCTGGATGGCGTCGCGCTGGGGGGCGCGCTGGATGGCGTGACCCTCGACGTCGTCGCCCTCGTCGTCCAGCCGCTGGATGGCGTCGCGCTGGGGTGCGCGCTGAATCGCGTCGCGCTGCGGGGCGCGCTGGATGGCGTGACCCTCGACGTCGTCGTCGATGCGCTGCTGGCCGTCGCGCTGGGGGGCGCGCTGGGTGGCGTCGCGCTGCGGGGCGCGCTGGATGGCGTGACCCTCGACGTCGTCGTCGACTCTCTGCTGGCCGTCGCGCTGGGGGGCGCGCTGGGTGGCGTCGCGCTGCGGGGCGCGCTGCTGGCCGTGGCCCTCGACGTCGTTGTCGTCTCTGTTGAACTCACCCTTGGTTCGGTTGCTGGCCATCTCGAGCTCCTTCGGTTTGTCGTGCCTGTCAGCCCCAGGTGGCTGATCGATTGACTGAAGGCTACGTCTGGTGTGTGCCACGTCGAAGCGCCGATCGGACGCCCGCGGTGTCAAACGCGCGACACATGGTGCTCACCGATCGGCCCGCTGCGCAAGCCGTTCGAGGTCCGTAATGATCAATTGCTCACGGTCCACGCTCAGCAGGCCCTCGTCGATGAGCCCGCTCAGGAGCCGGTTCACGCTCTGGCGGGTGCCGCCGATCATGCCCGCCAGGTCGGTCTGGGTGTATGGCCAGTCGAGCGTCACCGATCCGTCGTCGGACGGGACCGCGTCGCCGGCGAGGCGGACCAGGCGCGCGGCCAGGCGGCCGGCAAGATCCAGGAAATGGAGCTCCTCGGCGTGGCCGGTCAACCGGCGGAGCTCGCCCGCCAGGCCGGTGAGCAGCGCGTCGCGGAGATCGGGATGGGCGTCGAGGAGTCCGCGGAACACGTCGCGGGGCAGGGTCGCGGTCTCGGTCGCCTCGATCGCGACTGCCGTCGCCGAGCGCGGTTCACCGTCGAGGAGGGCCAGCTCGCCGAAGAAGTCACCTTCGCGGACGGTGGCGATGATCGCCTCATCGCCCTCAGTCGACTGGAGGACGATCTTCACCGCACCGCTGCTGATCACGTGCAGCGCGTCGCCCGGGTCGCCCTCGTGGAAGATGACCTCGCCGCGGCGGTAGCGCCGGCGGGTCAGGTGGCCCACGATGTCGCGCAGCGCATCGGGCTCGCAGTCGACGAAGAGGGCGCAGCGACGCAGGCTGTCGGCAACGAGCTGCTGCGCGGGGTGCGGCGTGCTCATGCGTGGGCCAGTCCGCGCGCCGGCTGCGCACCACCGTAGGCCTCGAGCAGGCGGCCGGACAGGCCGGGCACGGCGCCGACGAGCTCCAGGAACTCGTCCCCGGCCAGGGTGACGAGCGTGGCATCGGTGACGGCGGTGACGGTGGCGGTGCGCGGCACGCCCGACAGCAGGCCGATCTCGCCGAAGGCCTCGCCGGGCCCCATCCGTCGCAGCTCGCGGACGCCCGAGCCGCCGCCCTCGTCGCGCGTGACGGCCACCTCGCCCGCAGCGATGACGTAGAAGAGGTCGGCCGGATCGCCCTGGCGGATGATCGTCTCCCCGCTCGTGACGGTTCTGAGCCCGGAGCGGGTGGCCGCGTGCTCGAGGCGGGCCGGCGGCAGGCCGGCGAGGGCGGGCACGGTCAGCAGCTGCTCGCGCGCGGGGTCGAGGGCGGGACGCTGGATGGCCGCCGGTCCCAGGAGCAGGACCCCGACCACGATCGCGACGCCCATCGCGATGCCGGCGACGAGCAGGGCGGTGGCCACGCTCGTCGCGCCGGCCAGGATCGGCAGCATCAGCGACCCGGTGGCGTAGGCGGCGATGGTGACGGTGTGCATGGCGCCGAACGCCCGGCCCCGCAGCTCGTCGGGAACGATGCGCTGGAAGAGCGTGGTTCCCACCACCTCCATCAGCAGGCTGCCGGCGGCGGCGACCGTCATCGCCGCCAGGGCCGGGAGCAGCGAGCTCGCCTGACCGAGGGCGATGAGGCCCAGGCCGAACACGACCCCGCCGGCCACCAACGGTGGGCCCAGCCGTCGGCGGAGCACCAGCGCGCCCGACACGACGGCACCGATCACGCCGCCCAGGCCGATGGCGCCGTTGAGGTACCCGGTCGCGGCATCGCCCTGGCGCAGCACGTCCACGGCGATGATGACCGTCAGCACACCCAGGCCGCCGAAGACGAACCCGCCCACGACGTTGACGACCGTGAGCCCGGCGAGGGGCCGCAGGCGCTCGCGCACCATGGCCGCCACCGGCTGCGGCGTGGGCGGGGCGGCCGCCTCGTCGGTTGCCTCGGCCGCCACCGGTCGCGTGGAGGGGAGCTGCCACAGGACGGCGGCCACGATCGCGAATGACACCGCGTTGAGGACGAACGCCAGGGTCAGCCCCCCGGTCGCAATGAGCAGTCCCGCCAGCGCGGGACCGACGATGAAGCCGATGTTGTCCAGGCTGGCCCAGGCGCTGTTCGCCGGCCCCAGCTCGCTCTCGTCGCGGACGAGGCTGGGCAGGTAGGCGCCGATCGCAGGCCCGAAGAAGGTCGAGAAGCAGGCCGCCAGCAGGGTCAGGACCACGATCGGGAGCAGCGGTGCCTCGACCGCCACCGCGACGGCCAGGCCCACCATGACGACGCCGCGCGCGACATCGGTCACCAGGAGCACGAGGCGGCGGTCGAAGCGGTCGACGATGATGCCGGCCGGGACCGAGAGGAAGACATAGGGCAGGACCCGCACGGCGCCCACCAGGCCCAGCAGCGCGGGCGAGCTCTCGCGCTGGTAGACGACGACCAGCAGTGCCACCAGGTACAGCCAGTCACCGATGGACGATACGAACTCGCCGAACAGCAGCCGGGCCAGGGCCGGGTTGGAGAGGACGCGGCGGTAGGCGCGGAGCGTTGTCATCGGGAGCTCGGGCGATCCCCCTGCGGTCTGCGCCGTGAGTGTAGCGGCCGCGGTCAGGCGCGGCGGGCCAGCTCCGACCGGCCGCCGCGGGGATAGATGATGAGCAGGCGGGCCGGCTCGCCCCCGATCACCTCCGCTTCGTGCGGGAGCGTGCCGTCGAGGAGCACGTAGTCGCCGGGGCCGGCCTCGACGGTCGTGTCGCCCTGGGTGATTCGCACGCGCCCGGCGAGGACGACGTGATGCTCGTCGCCGGCATGAGCGTGCGACCCGGTCTTCCGTCCCGGCGCCATGCGGCCCTCGAAGATGGCGAGGTCGCGGGCGATGCCACCGTCGACCTGGGTCATGCGCTCGCCGGTCGGCATCCGGCGCGCCGGACGCTCGCTCGCACGGACGAGACGCGGTGCGGCGCTGGTGTCGAGGAGGAACCAGGCGATCGGGACATCGAGGGCCCCCGCGATCGCCGCCAGGGTCTCGAGCGATGGCGATGCCTTGTCGGTCTCCACCTGGCTCAGGTAGCCGACGTTGAGCCCGGTCCGCTCGGCCACGCGCGCCAGGGTCAGGCCCTGGTCGGCCCGGCGGCGTCGGATCCGGGAACCCACCAGCGGTCGGCGGCGCGCCGCCTGCAAGTCAGTGGTCATCGTGCTGACAATTATGCCCATACCCAAGTGATATTGACAAGAGCCATACTAGGTGCCTATGATTGCCACATCAACTACTTGGGCGTGGGCACATCCCCGCTCGCACAGACGAAAGGAATTCGACCCATGAAGGTCGCCATCATCGGAGCCGGCAACGTCGGCAAGGCGCTCGCCACCTCTATCACCCGCGCCGGTCACGACGTGACCATCGCCGCCAGCACCCCGCAGAGCGCCGAGCGCGCCGCGCAGGAGATCGGTGCGCAGGCCGCGCCGAGCAACGCTGCCGCGGCGGACGGTGCCGAGGTCGTCATCCTCGCCATTCCGTTTGCGAGTGCCGGCGTGCAGGTCGCCACCGAGATCGCCGACGCCACCGCCGGCAGCGTGGTCATCGATGTCACCAATCCCATCAGGCCCGACCTCTCCGGCCTCGCCACGGACACCTCGGCCGCCGAGGAGTTCCAGTTGCTGCTGCCGAAGGCGGCCGTCGTCAAGGCCTTCAACACGGTCTTCGCGTCGAACCAGGCCGACCCCGGCGCGGCCGACGAGCCGATCGACGGCTTCGTGGCCGGCGACGACGACGACGCCAAGCGGAAGGTGATCAGCCTCGTCGAATCGATCGGCATGCGGCCGCTCGACGTCGGACCGCTCCGCGCCGCTCGTGCGCTGGAGGGCATGGCGTTCCTCAACATCGGCCTGAACGCCGCCAACGGCTGGGGCTGGACCTCGGCCTGGCGCCTCGAGCGTTAGGATCGATACCGATGAGCATCGTTCGTCTCAACCACGCCGTCCTCTTCGTCCGTGACGCGGACGCGGCGGCGGAGTTCTACCGGACCGCGTTCGGCTTCGAGGAGCTCGAGCGCCCGCAGGGGATGCGCGCGGTGTTCATGCGCGCGCCCGACGGTGGCAACCACCATGACCTCGGCCTGTTCGAGGTCGGCCCGCAGGCCGCCCGTCCGCAGCGGGGATCGGTGGGCCTCTATCACCTGGCGTGGCAGATCGACACCATCGAGCACCTGGCCGAGATGGACCGCCGCCTCCGCGAGCTGGGCGCCCTGACCGGCGCCTCTGACCACGGCGTGAGCAAGTCGCTCTACGGCCGCGATCCCGACGGCAACGAGTTCGAGGTCATGTGGGAGGTCCCGCGCGAGGCGTGGGGGCGCTTCGAGCGTCAGGCCACCGTCATGCCACTCGATCTCGAGGCCGAGGTCGCACGCTGGGGGGCCGCCGCGGTCCAATAGCCGTCGCGTTCTCCAGACCGATGCGCGGGCGCCCATGTCGGGCGCCCGCGTCGTCGTGTCAGGCGCGTTTCGCTGCTCCCGGCCGGTACCCCGCCGCCCGCTAGACTCCGCGGATGCCCGACGCCCACGTCCCCGTCATCGCCTCCGATGCTCACCTCGCCCACGACGGGCTGGTCGAGCTCGCCGGCGGCATCGAGATCCCGTGCTACGAATCACCGGCGCGGGCGGTGGCGATCCGGCGCGCCCTCGAGGCCGCCGGTGGCTTCGCCTTCGCCCCGCCCGACGATCACGGCCTCGACCCGATCCTCGCCGTCCACGACCACGCCCTGGTCGACCTGCTGGAGCACGCCTGGGCCGATGGCCAAGCTGCCGGACTGGACCCGCACCGGCCGCTCCTTCCCGACACGTTCCTGACCCGCGCCTACGACGGAGGGATGGCCCTCGAGGCCCTGCCGGTCCGCCGCCACGAGCGGCTGGGCGCCTTCTGCTTCGACACCGCCACACCACTCGTCGCCGGCTCGTACGACGCCGCGCGGGCCGCGGTGGACGTGGCGCTGACCGCCATGCAGCGCGTGCTCGACGGGGCGGGGCTGGCCTACGGGCTGTGCCGGCCGCCCGGCCACCACGCCGCCCGGTCGATGTACGGCGGCTACTGCCTGTTCAACAACGCCGCCATCGTCGCCGAGCGGCTCGTCGCACTGGGCGCCAGCCGGGTCGCGATCCTGGACGTGGACTACCACCACGGCAACGGCACCCAGTCCATCTTCTGGGAGCGGTCCGACGTCCTGTACGTGAGCCTGCACGCCGATCCCGGCGACGCCTATCCCTACTTCTCGGGCGCGGCCGGCGAGGCCGGCGCGGGTCGCGGGGAGGGCTTCAACCGCAACCTGCCGCTCCCGGGCGGCACGGATGGCGCCGCCTATGCCACCGCACTCGCCGATGGCCTCGCCATGATCGACACCTTCGACCCCGACGCACCGCTGGTCCTGTCGCTCGGCTTCGACACGTTCGTCGACGACCCGATCGGCGGCTTCATCCTCCGGACCGATGACTACGCGCGCCTGGGCGCGCTGGTGCGTGGGCTGGACCGCGGCGTCGTGGCGCTCCAGGAGGGCGGCTACGCGGTGGAGGCGATCGGTGCCAACGCGGTGGCCTTCCTGGAGGGGCTGGTCGGGCGCCGCGTCGCGGCGCCCGCATCGGTCTAGCTGTCGGCGCCACCCAGGATCCGCAGGAAGCGGTCCGGGTCGACATTGCCGCCGGACAGGATGACGACCCGCCGCTCGTCGCCCGCGCGGCGCTCGGCGGCGCCGGTGAGGTGTGCCGCCATGCTGGCGGCCCCCGACGGCTCGATGACCAGCCGCGCGCGCGTCGCGAGCTGGCGCATCGCGTCGGCCATCTGCGCCTCGCTGACGGTGACGATCTCGTCGAGATAGCGACGGAGGTGCTCGAAGGGCAACGCTCCAAGGTGGCCGACCCGCAGCCCATCGGCCATGGTGCGCAGCGTCTGCTCGGCCGGCCACTCGACGATCTCGCCCGCCTCCAGCGAGTCGCGGGCGTCCGCGGCCAGCTCCGGTTCGACGCCGATCACCCGTGCCGCGGGCGTGAGCGCCTTGATCGCGGTCGACACGCCCGATGACAGGCCACCGCCGCTCACCGGCACGATCACGCTGGTGACGTCCGGCATCTCCTCGGCGATCTCCAGGCCACACGTCCCCTGTCCGGCGATGATCTCGGGGTCGTCGTAGGGCTCGATCATGGCGTAGCCGTGCTCGGCGGCCAGTGCCAGCGCCCGCTCATGGCGGTCATCGCTGGCCGGGCCGGTGAACACGATCTCGGCGCCGTCGCGCTCCACCCCGGCAACTTTCACCCGTGGCGCGTCGGACGGCATGACGATCACCGCCTTCACCCCGTGCAGGCGCGCCGCGCGGGCCACGGCCTGCGCATGGTTGCCGCTCGAGTACGTGATCACGCCCCGCGCCCGCTCTGCCGCCGGGAGGCTGGCGACCTTGTTGTACGCGCCGCGCATCTTGAACGCCCCGATCGGCTGCAGGCTCTCCGGCTTCAACCACGTCCGGTCGTCCCACTGGAGCAGCGGCGTGCGCACCGCCACGCCGCGGATGCGCTCGGCGGATGCCCTGATGTCCGCGATCGTCACCAGGCCCGGCGTGGTGGGCTGTCGCTCGGAGGTCACGCCCGTAGCGTAGCCGCCCACGCCATACAATCGACGCGTCGTGAAACGCATTGGCTTTCTCTCATTCGGCCACTGGTCGGCGTCGCCCCACTCCGGGACCCGTTCGGCATCCGATGCGCTGCTCCAGTCGATCGAGCTCGCTGTGGCCGCCGAGGAGCTCGGTGCCGATGGCGCCTACTTCCGCGTGCACCACTTCGCCCAGCAGCTCGCATCGCCGTTCCCGCTGCTCGCCGCCATCGGCGCGCGCACGAGCCGCATCGAGATCGGGACGGCGGTCATCGACATGCGCTACGAGAACCCGTTCTACATGGCCGAGGATGCGGGCGCCGCCGACCTCATCGCCGGGGGGCGCCTTCAGCTTGGGATCAGCCGCGGGTCGCCGGAGCAGGTGATCGACGGCTACCGCCACTTCGGTCACCTCCCCGCCGCGGGCGAGGACGACGGTGGGATGGCACGCCGGCAGACCGGCGTCCTCCTGGATCTGCTCCGCGGTGAGGGCTTCGCCGAGCCGAACCCGCGCCCAATGTTCCCCAACCCGCCCGGGCTGCTGCGGCTGGAGCCGCATTCGCCGGGCCTGCGCGAGCGGATCTGGTGGGGAGCGGCCACGAACGCCACGGCCACGTGGGCCGCCGGTCTCGGCATGCACATGATGACCTCGACCCTGAAGTTCGACGAGAGCGGGCAGCCGCTGCACATCCAGCAGGCTGAGCAGATCGCCGCGTTCCGGGAGGCCTGGGCTGCCGCGGGCCATGGGCGCGAGGGCCGCGTCTCGGTCAGCCGCAGCATCTTCCCGCTCGTCGACGATCGCGATCACGCGTACTTCGGCCATAGCCAGCAGTCATCGGACCAGATCGGCTATCTCGACGAGACGACCCGTGCCGTATTCGGCCGCACGTATGCCGCCGAGCCCGACGCCCTTGTTGCGCTGCTCAGTGAGGACAGCGCGCTCGCGGCCGCCGACACGATCCTGCTGACCATCCCCAACCAGCTCGGGGTGGACTACAACGCCCACGTCATCGAGAGCGTGCTGCGGCACGTCGCGCCGGCGCTCGGCTGGCGCTAGTCAGTAGCCGCCACCCGATAGATGAACCCAGCCTTGTCGTCGCTCACGTAGAGGGCGCCGTCAGCGCCCACGGCCAGACCGGCCGGGCGACCCAGCGCGTCGGTGGCCCCGGCGGGCAGGAACCCGGTCGCCAGGTCCTCCACCGGCCCTGCCGGCGCGCCGTCCCACGGGATCCAGACGAGCTTGTATCCGACCTTGGTGGAGGAGTTCCAGCTGCCGTGGAGTGCCACCACCAGATGCTCCTCCCACCCAACGAGCCCGAGCGGGGCCGTGTGGGCGGGCAGCTCGACGGCAGGCTGCCCGACACCGGTGCAGGCATCCGCGCCGCTCCCGAATTCGGGGTCGGGCTGGTCCCCGGCATGGCAACGCGGCCAGCCGGCATCGAGACCCTCCGCCAGCTCGTAGACCGTCTCGGGAGGCAGGGCGTCGCCCAGCCGGTCGCGACCCATCACGGTCGCCCACGCACGACCGCTGTCCGGGTCGAGCCACAGCCCGACCGCGTTGCGGAGGCCGGTGGCCCAGGGGCGGAGTCCGTCGTCGGTGACGAGCTGGATGCTCGCCCGGCGAGGATCGTCCTCGATGCAGGCGTCGCATGACGACCCGATGGAGAGGAGCAGCCGGCCATCGGGGAGGACGAGCAGGGTCTTGGTGGAGTGGCCGCCGACCGGCAGGTCGGCCACGACGGTCGAGCGGCCGGTTTCGGCCAGGTCGGCGTCGAGCTCGATGCGCACAAGGGCTGCATCGCCGGCCGCCAGCAACGACCCATCCGCCGGATCGATGGCAACCGAGTTGACCCCGGGGATATCGGTCGCCACGACGCTGGCGGCGTCCGCCCGCCCATCGGCGTCGTCGTCAGGCAGGGCCACCACCCGGTCGGCGCCGCGCTCGGCCACCAGGAGGGTCCCGTCCGGCGCGACGGCCATGAAGCGCGGCCCGAGGAGTCCGGAGGCGTAGACCCCAGCTTCGTAGCCCTGGGGGAGCGTCAATGTCGCCTCACCGCCGGGCCCAGCGTCGAAGTTCACCCCCGCCAGGCTCATCCACTGAGCGCGGAAGAGCCACGCCGCGCCACCCAGGATGGCGAGCGTCAGCAGGCCGAAGAGCGCCAGGTTGCGGATGCGGCGCATGCGCGCGGGCTAGAGGTTGCCGCGCCGCGCCTGCTCGATCTCGATCGCCTCGAAGAGGGCCTTGAAGTTGCCCACGCCAAAGCCCCGCGAGCCGTGGCGCTCGATGATCTCGAAGAAGAACGTCGGCCGATCCTGGACCGGGCGCGTGAAGATCTGCAGGAGGTAACCCTCCTCGTCGCGGTCGGCCTCGATCCCCAGCTCCTCGAGCGTCTCGATCGCGACCCCCACGTCCCCGACGCGGTCGGGGAGGGTCTCGTAGTACGCGTGCGGCATCCCCAGGAACTCGACGCCGCGCTCGCGCAGGGCACGTACCGTCCCCACGATGTCCTCGGTGCGCAGCGCGATGTGCTGCGTGCCGGCACAGCCGTAGTAGTCGAGGAACTCCTGGATCTGGCTCTTCTTCTTGCCCGCCGCCGGCTCGTTGATCGGGAACTTGATCCGGCCGTTGCCGTTCGTCAT
>JAICQM010000088.1 GCA_025937875.1 Chloroflexota bacterium | reverse complement strand
GAGTTCAGCAACCGGAAGAAGTAGGGGGCTCCGGGCGTCAGCCTGCGGTCCGTATATACGTATACGCAGCCCTGGGGGATCGGCGGCGGCGCACCCCGATGACCCCGTATATACGTATATACGCAGCCACAGCCCCGGGGCCGGCCCCGGTCCCCTACATGGCCCGCACGCCGAGGAGGTTGCGGGCGATGACCATGCGCTGGATCTGGCTGGTCCCCTCCCCGATCTCGGTGAGCTTCGCGTCGCGCAGGTAGCGCTCCACGTGGTACTCGGTCACGTAGCCGTAGCCGCCGTGCACCTGGACCGCGTCGTTGGTGACGTCGCGCGCCACCTCGGAGGCATACAGCTTGGCCATGGCGGCCTCGGTCGTGTAGGAGCGGCCCTGGTCCTTGAGCCACGCGGCGCGGTAGGTCAGCAGCCGGGCCGCCTCGATCCCCACCGCCATGTCGGCGATCATGAAGGCCACGCCCTGGAACTCGGCGATCGCCTTCCCGAACTGGCGACGCTCCTTGGCGTAGGCCGATGCCGCCTCGTACGCCGCCTGCGCCAGCCCGAGCGCCATGGCCGCGATCCCGATCCGCCCCCCATCCAGGGTGCGCAGGAACAGCTTGTCGCCCTCCCCCTCCTCGCCCAGCAGGTTCTCCGCCGGGATACGGCAATCGGTGAAGATCAGCTCACCGGTGTTGCTGGCATGGAGCCCCATCTTCTCCTCCATGCGACCGATGGAGAAGCCGGGCGTATCGGCCTCGACGATGAAGGCGCTGATCTTGCCGGTCTGCTCCTCGCGATCGGTCACCGCGGTGACGACGTACGTGCCCGCCACCCCGGCATTGGTGATGAAGCGCTTGCCGCCGTTGAGGACCCACGCGTCGCCGTCGCGGTGGGCGCGGGTCCGCGTGCCCCGCGAGTCCGAGCCCGCGCCGGGCTCGGTCAGGCCGTAGGCGCCGATGACGGCGCCGGAGGCCATCGGTCGCAGGTATTTCTCCTTCTGCGCATCGGTCCCAGCCAGCCAGATGGGGTTGCAGCCCAGGCTGGTGTGAGCGCTGACAATGATGCCGATGCTGCCGCTGGCGCGGCTCAGCTCCTCGACGGTGATGGCGTAGGCCAGCGCATCGAGGCCCGTCCCGCCGATCTCCTCGGGGTACGGCACGCCAAGCAGTCCCAGGTCCGCGGCCTCGCGGATGATCTCCATCGGGAACTCGCCCCTGCGCTCGAGCTCGTCGGCCACCGGGCGGATCCGCCGCTCGGCGAAGTCGCGCACCGTGCGCCGGATCTCCTCGTGCTGCGGCGAGAGGGCAAAGTCCATGGGCTGGCGGAGCCTCGGCTGCGGATTCAGTGGGTCGCTCGGGGGGACCCATAGGATAGGCGAGCGCGTAGCAGAACGGCGGCCCCACAGCTGGGCCGCCGTTCGAATCTGGCCGCTAGGCCTGGCCGCGCCGCCAGCGCTCCAACTCGCGTCGTGTCTTCGTCTCGCTGACGCGGAGCCGGCTCGACCGATGCCGGCGCGTGGGCGCCGGGCGGGGTCGCGATCGCTTGGCGTGGTTCGGCTTGGCCATGGTGTCGTAAATGACGTATCGGCCACCGATTCAGTTGCATCGTTCGCGCCGAAATCGCGTTGACACGCCACCGGACGCGGACGGATACTCGGCGCGCTTCGCAGACCCTGTCGCAATGCGACAAGGTTTCCCCGGGGCCCCACGAGGATTTCGGCGCGTGCCCCAGCCGGACGTTCGGCTCGATCGGGTCACCAAGCGGTTCGGCGACGTCGTCGCCGTGGACGACCTCAGCCTGGTCGTCGAGCACGGGGAGTTCTTCAGCATGCTCGGGCCGTCCGGCTGTGGGAAGACGACCACGCTGCGCATGATCGGTGGCTTCGAGGAGACCAGCGAGGGGACGATCTACCTCGGCGACGCCGATGTCACGGACCTCCCGCCGTTCCGCCGCGACGTCAACACCGTCTTCCAGAACTACGCCCTCTTCCCGCACCTGACGATCTACGAGAACGTGGCCTTCGGCCTGCGGCGGCGGAAGATCCCCGACGGCGAGATCCGGCACCAGGTGGCGACCATGCTCGCGCTGGTCGAGCTCCCCGGCTACGAGCGCCGACGGCCGCACCAGCTCTCCGGCGGGCAGCAGCAGCGCATCGCCCTCGCACGCGCCCTCATCAACCACCCCCGCGTCCTGCTCCTGGACGAGCCGCTCGGGGCTCTGGACCTGAAGCTGCGCAAGCAGATGCAGATCGAGCTCAAGCGCATCCAGACCGAGGTCGGCATCACGTTCATCTACGTGACCCACGACCAGGAGGAGGCGATGACGATGTCGGATCGGATCGCCGTCATGCGCCACGGGCGCATCGAGCAGCTCGGTCCGCCGGAGGACCTGTACGAGCGCCCGAGCACCGACTTCGTGGCCGGCTTCCTGGGCGTCAGCAACCTGATCGAGGGCGAGGTGGCCGGGCGCGACGACCGCTTCGCGGCCATCCGGCTGCCGGACGGCACCGTGCTTCGGGCACCGTCGGCTTCGGTCAATGGCGCGCCACGGGTCCGCGTCGGCGTGCGGCCGGAGAAGCTACGCGTCCTGGCACTGACCGACGAGGCCTCGAGCGCGGCCAACGGCCTCAACACCCTCGACGGCGTGATCCTCGACGCCAGCTATATCGGCGTCAGCACCCAGTACCTAGTCGAGATCGCGAGCGGCCAGCGGCTGGTCGTGTATGCCCAGAACATCGAGACCAGCGGGGCGGCCGAAGCCCACCCCGACGGCCAGCGGGTCCGCCTCACCTGGCGCCCCGAACACACCTTCGTCATCGGCGCTGCTCCGATGACGCCAAGCGACGAGCAGCCCGAAGGAGAGATCCATGCCTGACCCTCGCAACGACCGCACGCAGATCGAGCGCGCCATCGCGCGGGCCCTGGCCCAGGGACGGATCAGCCGCCGTCGCTTCCTGCGCCAGGCCGGGAAGGGCGGTCTCATCACCGCCTCCGCGCTGTCGCTGCCCGCCATCCTGGCCGCGTGCGGGATCAGCCCATCGAGCGCCGGCACCGGGTCGGCCGTCAGCAGCGCCTCGGGAGCCCCGGTCGGCGGCGAGCTGAGCGGTGAGCTCATCTTCGCCAACTGGCCGCTCTACATCGACCAGGACGAGGACACCGGCGAGTCGCCGACGCTCGACCAGTTCACCGAGGCGACCGGCAGCACGGTCGACTACCAGGAGGCGATCCAGGACAACCAGGAGTTCTTCGGAACCATCCAGCCCCAGCTCGAGGCCGGCGAGCCGACCGGCTGGGACATGATCGTCATGACCGACTGGATGGTCGGCAACATGATCAACCTCGGCTACCTGGAGCAGATCGACGTCGCGGCCTCGGTCCCCAACTTCGTCGCCAACGCCGACGACAAGTACAAGAACCCCAGCTACGACCCCAACAACCTGCACAGCGTGCCGTGGGCATCGGGCTACACCGGCATCGCCTATAACCCGGAGCTGACCGGGCGCGAGATCACCGGCTTCGCCGACCTGCTCGACCCCGAGTTCGAGGGCCGGATCGGGATGTTCAGCGAGGTGCGGGACTCGCTCAGCCTGGCGCTGCTGCACAACGGCGTCGAGCCCAAGGACGCCACCGAGGACGACGTGCGAGCCGCCAACGAGGTGCTCAAGGAGCAGGCGCCGCTCGTCCGCGGCTACTACGGCAACGAGTACGCCCAGGAGCTGGCAAGTGGGTCGCTGGCGGTGACCATGGCCTGGTCAGGCGACGTGTTCCAGCTCCAGTTCGACAATCCCGACCTGCGGTTCATCATCCCCGAGGCCGGCGGCATCCTGTGGATCGACAACATGTGCATCCCCAAGGGCGCAGCACACCCGGCCGACGCGCTGGCCATGATGGACTTCGTCTTCCAGCCCGAGATCGCGGCCCAGATGGCGGAGTACATCAACTTCATCTGCCCGGTCCCCGCGGCGCAGGACATCATCCGCCAGCACGCCGAGGAGGCGGAGTCCGAGGAGGACCGCGACTACTACACCGCGGTCGCCGAATCACCCCTCGTCTTCCCGACCGCCGAGGACCTCGCCAAGGTCCACTCCTACAAGGTCCTCTCGGAAGAGGAGGAGGCGCTCTGGAACGAGCTGTTCCAGGAGGTCACGCAGGGCTAGCGGACCGGGGACGGAGGCCGATCCTTGGCGGGCTGGCTCCGGCAGCACCGGGGACTGATCCCCTACCTGTTCCTGCTGCCCGGCGTCCTGTGGCTGCTCGTCTTCTTCGTGCTGCCGATGCTGGCCATGGCGTCGGTCGCCACCCAGGAGGGCACGCTGGGGACCGGGTTCCGGCAGACGTTCAACGTGGGGGTCTTTCCCGAGGTGCTGGACCGATACGCCCCGCACTTCCTGCGCTCGCTCGAGTACGCGCTGGTGGTCACCCTGCTGACCATCGGCATCGGGTTCCCGATGGCCTACACCATCGCCTTCCGCGGCGGACGCTACAAGAACGTGCTCCTGCTGCTGGTCATCATGCCGTTCTTCACGAGCTTCGTGATCCGCACCATCAGCTGGAAGTTCATCCTCGCCGACCAGGGCTTCGTGCTGGGGACGCTCAAGGACGCCGGGATCGTCGACGAGGGCTTCCGCATCCTGGCCACGCCGGCGGCGGTGATCAGCGGCATCACCTACAACTTCCTGCCCTTCTTCGTGCTGCCGATGTACGTGGCGCTGGAGCGGATCGACTACCGGCTGGTCGAGGCCGCCACCGACCTCTACGCCAGCCGCCTCCAGGCGTTCCTGCGCGTCACGCTGCCGCTGTCGATCCCCGGCCTGTTCGCCGGCTCACTGCTCACCTTCATCCCGGCCGCCGGCGACTACATCAACGCCGAGCTGCTGGGCGGCACGCGCGACACGCAGATGATCGGCAACGTGGTGCAGACGCTGTACATCGTGAACCGCGACTACCCGCACGCGGCGGCGGTGAGCCTGATCCTGATGGTCGCGCTGCTGGTGGGCGTCGTCGCCTACCGGCGCGTCCTGCGCGGCCAGGAGCTTACGGTCTGATGGCCGGCGCCACAGCCCGGGCCGAGGCGAGCGCCGTGCGCGCCGACGCGCCACACCGGGCGCGACGGCCACTCGGGCGGCGGATCGGCGAGGCAATCCTGCCGATCTTCACGGCCCTGGTGGTCGCCTACCTGTTCCTGCCAATCGTGGTCATGATCGCCTTCGGCTTCAACGACAACGTCGGCCGCTTCAACTTCACCTGGCAGGGCTTCACGCTGGAGCATTACGCGACCGTCTTCAGCAGCCAGCCGCGGATGAACCAGGCCCTGGTGCTCAGCTTCACGGTGGCCGTCATCTCGACCGTCGTGGCAACCACCCTGGGCACACTGATCGGCCTGGCGCTGGCGCGCTACGAGTTCCGCGGGCGCGGCCCGCTGAACCTGCTCATCTTCCTGCCCATCGCCTCGCCCGAGGTCGTGCTCGGGGCGTCGCTGCTGGCACTGTTCGTGTCGGTCGGCATGAGCCTGGGGCTGGTGACGATCGTCATCGCCCACATCATGTTCAACATCAGCTTCGTGGTCGTCACCGTGCGGGCCCGGATCGCCGGCTTCAACCGCTCGCTGGAGGAGGCGGCCATGGACCTCGGTGCCGACGAGATGACGACGTTCCGCAAGGTCACCTTCCCGCTCATCTTCCCCGGGATCCTGGCTGCCGCGCTGCTGGCCTTCGCGCTCTCGATCGACGACTTCGTGATCACGCAGTTCACGGCCGGCCAGACGGTCACGTTCCCGCTCTGGGTGTACGGCGCGTCGCGTATCGGTGTGCCGCCGCAGGTCAACGTGATGGGCACCATCATCTTCGCCGTCGCGCTGCTCGGGATCCTGCTGTGGAGCCTTCTCCAGCGGCGCGAGCGCACGCTGCGGGCGGGCACGGGGCCGGGCGTGGGGGCCGGCTCGTGAACCTGCGCATCGGCGCCGCCGCGGCGGCGGTCGGCGTCTCGCCGTCGGCCCTGCGCCGCTGGGAGCGAGAGGGCCTGGTGCGGCCGGCGCGGACCGGAGCCGGGTACCGGCTCTATTCGGAGGCCGATCTGGGGCGGCTGCGCGACGTGCGCCGCATGCGCGGCGACCGGGTCAACGCCCCCGGGATTCGGCGCATCCTGGCCGGCGACCGGCGACGTCCCGCCGGTCAGGCGCGCATCGACGGGCCGAAGCTGCGCGACCTGCGCCTGAAGCGCGGGCTGCACCTGCGCGACGCGGCGCGGCTGAGCGGACTGTCGGCCAGCCACGTGTCGGCGATCGAGCGCGGCGTGGCCAATCCATCGGTCGCCGCCCTCCAGCGCCTGACCCAGGCCTACGGCACCACCCTGGGCGCCCTCCTCGGTGGCGATGCCGGGCAGCGCGTCGTTCGCGCGTCGGAGCGCGCCACCACCCAGCTGGGAGATGGCGTCCGGATCGAGCAGCTCGCCGTGGGGACCGGCCTGCTCGAGCCCCAGCTCTTCGTGCTCGAGCCCGGCGCCACCAGCGACGGCGACTACACCCACGACGGCGAGGAGTTCCTGTTCGTGGTGTCCGGGGCCGCCACCGTCTGGCTCGGCGCCGACGAGTGCCACGACCTCGCGACCGGCGATGCCCTCGCCTTTCCGTCAACCCTGCCGCATCGCTGGCGCAACGCCGCCAGCGGGGAGACGCGCCTGCTATGGATCAACACGCCACCGACGTTCTGACCGATTGGGAGACGCTGCGCAGCGGCGTGCCGGCGGTATGGGCCCGCTATACCGACATCGTCGTCGAGCGCGCCGCGGGCGCCTGGATCGAGGCGACCGACGGCCAGCGCTACCTCGACTACACGTGCGGCATCGGGGTCACGAACACCGGCCACGCCCACCCGAGGGTCGTGGCCGCTATCGCCGACCAGGCGGCGCGCGGGATCCACCTGCAGCAGAACATCGTCTACCACCAGCCGGGCCTCGAACTCCACCGCCGCCTTCCGCAGCGCTTCCCCAACCCGGCGCCGGGCGCCGAGTACGGCCTGTTCCTCTCCAACTCCGGCGCGGAGGCCGTGGAGGCCGCGGTGAAGCTGGCCAAGGCCGCCACCCGCCGCCCGATCGTGATCGCGTTCCGCGGTGGCTTCCACGGCCGCACCCACGGCGCGATGGCGCTGACCAGCTCCAACGTGAAGTACCGCGCCCATTTCGAGCCGCTCATGGGCGGCGTCCACTTCGTCCCCTACCCGTATCCACTGCGCATGGGCGGCCACGAGGCGTCGCTGGCCACGACGATGAAGGCCATCGACGAGCTGTTCGCCACCGTGGCCGCGCCGGATGACGTGGCGGCGTTCGTGGTCGAACCGGTCCTCGGGGAGGGCGGCTACGTCGTCCCGCCCGACGGCTTCCTTCCCGCCCTGCGCACCGTGGCCGACCGCCACGGGATCCTGCTCGCCGTCGACGAGGTCCAGTCCGGCTACGCCCGCACGGGGCGCTTCTTCGCCACCGAAGCGACCGATGCCACCCCCGACATCGTGATCATGGCCAAGGGCATTGCGTCCGGGCTGCCGCTCTCCGGGATCCTGGCCGCGCGCGACCTGCTCGGTCGGCTGGCACCCGGCACCCACGGCGGCACGTACGGCGGCAACGCGGTCGCCTGTGCCGCCGCGCTGGCGACGCTCGACGTCATCGACGACGAGCGGCTGGCCGAGCGAGCGGCGGCGATCGG
>JAICQM010000245.1 GCA_025937875.1 Chloroflexota bacterium | reverse complement strand
GGATACATCTCCTCGTCGGCCAGCACGCCCTCCAGCAGGTCGTGCGCCCGGTCGAGCGGCGTGCGCGGCGGCAGCATGCCGAGACGGCTCGTGACCCGGTGCACGTGGGTGTCGACCGGCATCGCCGGCCGCCCGAAGTTGAAGAGCAGGATGATCGATGCCGTCTTGCGGCCGACCCCCGGCAGGTTGATCAGCCACTCGCGGGCCTCGGCCAGCGGCCACTCCCCGAGGAACCCCAGGTCCCACGTCCCGTTCGTCGCGGCATGCACCTCGGCCAGCACGTGCTGGATGCGACGCGACTTGGTGGGCGCCAGGCCGCCGGGACGGATGACGTCCTCCAGCTCGTCGGTGGGGGCGGCGAGCACCTCGTCCCAGCCGGCGTATCGGTCCTTGAGGGCGGTGAAGGCGCGGAACGAGTTGGTGTCGGCGGTGTTCTGGGACAGGATCGTGAGCACCAGCTCGCTGACGGTGTCGACCCGCGGCCCGGCCCACGTCGGATGCTCGTAGCGATCGCCAAGCCGCTCCAGCACCACGTCGGCCAGGGCCCGCCGCTTGCGGCGGTCGGCGGCGAGCTTCTGCGGGCTCGGCCCGCGACGGCGCTTGGGCGGCATCGGTCCTACTCCGACGCGAGCGACAGACCGATACCGATGCCGCGCGCCACGCGCGCGGCAGCATCGGCCAGGAGGCGCTCGGTGTCGGCCATCGCGGCCGCGAGTTCCATCGGTCGATCCGGGATGGGCTGGACCAGGGTCAGCGCCATGGCCGCCTCGAGCGCCTCGGCCCCCTCGCCCAGGCCGCCGGTGAGCAGGATGACGGGCGTGCGCCGCGGGCGTGCCAGGGTCGCGACGCCCATGGCCGCCTTGCCGGACAGGGTCTGGGCGTCGGCGCGACCTTCGCCGGTGATGACGAGGTCGGCCGCCTCGAGCGCCGCTGCCAGCCCCACGAGCTCGGCCACGACCTCAACGCCTGGCCGCACCACTGCGCCGGTGAAGCCCAGGAAGGCGGCCGTGGTGCCGCCGGCGGCGCCCGCTCCCGGAAGGTCTGCGACCAGCCGGCCGGTTGCCGCCTCGATCGCACGGCCGTAGGTCCTCAGCGCCGCGTCCAGCTCGTCGACGGTCGCCGGATCGGCGCCCTTCTGGGGTCCGTACGTCGCGCTGGCCCCGCGCGGCCCGGCGAGCGGGTTGCTGACGTCCGAGGCGATGACGAGCTTCGTGCTCGCGAGCCGCGGGTCGAGATTGGCGGCGTCGATGCGGTCGAGGCGCGCGAGCGCGGCGCCGCCCTCCGGCAGTTCGCTGCCGGTGGCGTCCAGGAAGCGGACGCCGAGCGCGCGCAGGATGCCCGTGCCGCCGTCGTTGGTCGCGCTGCCGCCGAGCCCGATGGTGATGCTCTCCACCCCTGCGTCGAGCGCGGCACGGATGACGTCCCCCGCCCCGCGGCTGGATGCTTGGCGCACGGCCTCAGGTGTGCGCTCGTCCACGGCCAGGTGGGCCAGGCCGGAGGCGTTGGCCAGCTCGACGAACGCGCCGCGCCCCTCGTCGACGAGGAGCCAGGTGGCGGTGACCGGCCGGCCGAGCGCATCGGTCGTGTCGACGTCGCGGGTCTCGGCCGCCTCACCGAGCGCGGCGGCCACGGCGGCCAGGGTGCCCTCGCCGCCATCGGCCATCGGCCTGGTGACGACGGTGTCATCGCGGCGGACGCGCGACCAGCCGGCCGCGATGGCGCGGGCCACCCCCACCGAGTCCAGCGCACCGCCGAACGAGTCGGGGGCGACGAGGACGTTGAGGGGCCGGCTCACCCCTTCAGGATAGGCGACGGGGGCGAGCGGCGGCCCCTCGGGGCTCCCCCGCGCCGGGACGATCAACTGCTGATGACCGATCTAATGGCCGCATTCGTCCTGTGCCGCGGTTCGTGCTGCGGTTGACCGATGTATCGGTCACAAGTCCGCTCACACGTCAGGCTTTGAGGGCTTTGCGCCGCTCCAGGTAGGCGGGGATGGTGCGCATCGGCGGGCGAAGCTCGTCGCCGATCTCGCGGACCTCGAGGCTGAAGTGGTCGCGCTCCTGGGCGATGACCTTCATGCCGCGCCCGACCTCGGTCAGGAGCTCGATCCGATGCCGCTCCTCGAGCTTGCGGATGGCGCCGGCCAGGATGACGTAGGCCATCTGCGACAGGTTGCCCAGCGGCTGGTTGCGGTGGATGCGCCGCTCCAGGTCGACCTGGCCGATCGCCCGCAGCCCGTGCGCCTCGATG
>JAICQM010000044.1 GCA_025937875.1 Chloroflexota bacterium | reverse complement strand
GTTCCGTGCCCGGGCGGTGCTGTTCGCCACGGGCGGCTTCGGCAAGATGTTCAAGGTCACCTCGAACGCCCACACGCTCACCGGTGACGGGGTCGCGATCGCCTACCGGCGCGGGATCCCGCTGGAGGACATGGAGATGTTCCAGTTCCATCCGACCGGGATGTACAAGCTGGGCTTCCTGCTCTCCGAGGCGATGCGCGGCGAGGGCGGGTTCCTCGTCAACGACACCGGCGAGCGCTTCATGGAGCGCTACGCGCCGACGATGAAGGACCTCGCCAGCCGCGACGTCGTGTCGCGTTCGATCTACCTGGAGGTCTCCGAGGGGCGCGGCATCGGCGGCAAGGACTATGTGCATCTCGACGTGCGCCACCTGGGCGCCGAGGTGCTCGACAAGAAGCTGCCCGACATGAGCGGTTTCATCCGCACCTACTTCGGCCTGGAGCCGCTGACCGACCTGGTACCGATCCAGCCGACCGCCCATTACGCCATGGGCGGCATCCCGACCGATATCGACGGCCGCGTGCTTGCCGACGGGGCCAGCGTGCCGACGCCCGGCTTCTACGCCGCCGGCGAGTGCGCCTGCGTCAGCGTCCACGGCGGCAACCGGCTGGGGACCAACTCGCTGCTCGACATCCTGGTCTTCGGACGCCGGGCGGGGATCGACATGGCGCGCTACCTGCGCGACGCGCCGCCGGCGAAGCCGGACCTGGCGGCGGAGGCATCGATCCAGGCGACCGTGGACGGGCTGCTGCGGTCCGACGACGGGGAGCGCCCGGCCGCCATCCGCGCCGAGCTGCAGGAGGTGATGTTCACCAAGTGCGGCGTCTTCCGCACCGAGCAGCTGCTGACCGAGTGCCGGGACGAGGTGGCTGCCCTGCGCGAGCGCGCTGCGCGCCTGCTGGTCGAGGACCACGGCTGCCGCTACAACACCGATCTCGCGGATGCGCTCGAGCTCGGCTACCTCATCGACTGCGCCGAGGCCACCGTCCACTCGGCCCTGGCTCGCACCGAGAGCCGCGGCGCGCACGCCCGCGAGGACTACCCGGAGCGCGACGACGTCAACTGGCTGCGCCACTCCCTCGTCTTCCGCGGTGCAGACGGCACCGAGCCGCGGCTCGACTACAAGCCGGTCACGCTCGGCGAGTTCGAGCCCAAGCCGCGCGTGTATTAGGGTGGCCTCCATGGACGTCCAGCTGCGCATCCGGCGCTTCAACCCTGAGACGGACAACGAGCCGCACTGGGAGGAGTACACGGTCGAGGCCGAGCCCACCGACCGCGTCCTCGACCTGCTGCACCAGGTCAAGTGGTACCAGGACGGCACGCTGACGTTCCGTCGCTCGTGTGCGCACGGCGTGTGCGGCTCGGACGCGATGCTCATCAACGGCCGCAACCGCCTCGCCTGCGAGACGCTGGTCAAGGACGCCGGAGACAAGATCACGGTCGAGGCCATCCGCAGCCTGCCGGTGATCAAGGACCTGCTCGTCGACATGGAGCCCTTCTGGGACAAGTACACCGCCGTCATGCCGTTCCTCGTCAACGACGAGATCCCCGACGACGGGAAGGAGCGACGGCAGTCGCCGGCCGACCGCGAGCTGTACGAGGACACCAGCAAGTGCATCCTGTGCGCCGCCTGCACGACCGCCTGCCCGGTGTTCTGGACCAACCCCGACTACGTCGGCCCGGCGGCGATCGTCAACGCCCATCGGTTCATCATGGACAGCCGCGATCACGCCCACGAGGAGCGGCTCCAGATCATGGCCGACGCCGACGGCGTGTGGCGCTGCCGCACGGTCTTCAACTGCGTCGAGGCCTGTCCTCGCGGCATCAACATCACCCGCGCCATCATGGAGGTCGTGGGCGAGATCCAGAAGGTCGGTACCACCTGATCGGACCGATGCGCCTGGTGATCCATACCGATGGCGCCGCCCGGGGCAACCCTGGCCCTGCCGGCGCCGGCGCGCTCCTGGTCGACGCCGATGACGGCCGGGTCGTGGCCGAGATCGCCGAGTTCCTGGGCCGGGCCACCAACAACGTCGCCGAGTGGACCGCGGTGGAGCTCGCGCTGGAGCGGGCGCTGACCGAGGGCGCCACGCACGTCGACCTGCGGATGGACTCGCAGCTGGTGGCGCGCCAGATCATCGGCATGTACCGCGTCAAGCACCCCGACCTGCAGCCGATCCACCGCCGCGTGATGGCGATGCTTGGCCGCTTCGAGGGCTACACGGTTGGCCACGTCCCGCGCGAGCGGAACAAGGAGGCGGATCGGCTGAGCAACGTCGCCATCGACGGTCCGGGCGGCTGATGCGGCCCGCGGTCGTGGCGGTGGCGCTGCTCCTGGCCGGCTGCGGCTTCATGCAGGTCGGCGAGCGGCCGATCCCATCGATCGCCGGCAGTGTCGCGGCCACCGCCTGGCAGTCGCAGGAACCCACGGTCCCCGGGCTCGGCGCCGACGCGGCCGCGGCCGCCACTACGCCTGAGGCCTTCCTGGAGCTGCTCGTACGATCGGTCATGAGTCCCGAGCAGCTCTCCCGGGACGTCGACTACGGTGTGCTCGGGCGATCGGGCGATGAGGCCACGGCGTACCTCCAGCTCACCGATTCCCCGGGCTTCAGCCGGCCGGTGCTGGCGTTCGAGGCCTATCTCACGCTGCGGCGCGCGGCGGATGGGACGTGGTCGCTGCGCGCGGTGCAGACGCGCGAACAGTGCGCCGAGCCACTCGTCGGCGGCTTCTGCGACGACCGATCGCAGGAGGGAGCGCCGGCCGAGCCGGTCCCCGCGCCGTCGGTCCCCTAGCGGCTCGGGGCGGCGCTTGGAGCGTGGCGCGCCGCGGGTTACCATGGAGGTCCCTGGAGGCGGCCGGACGGCCGCGGACACGATCGTCGAAAGGCGGTGTCCGAGGAAAGTCCGAGCTCCACAGAGCAGGCTCGCGGGTAACTCCCGTCCACCGAGAGGTGAGGACCAGCGCCACAGTGACGATGCCCGCGCCGCAAGGCGCGGGAGTGAAACGGGCAAGCTCGAGCCGGAGCAAGACCGAATAGGAGGGCGCAAGCGCGGCCGCAAGGTCGCGAGGATGCTGCTCGCGAAGCCCTCGGGTAGGTCGCACAGAGGTTCCGGGCAACCGGTGCCCCAGATGGATGGTCGTCCATGGACCGATGCGAATCGGTCGCATGACAGAACTCGGCTTACAGGCCGCGCTCCAGGGATTCAGTCCTCGTCGGCCCGCCAGACCGAGCGGGCGGTGCAGGCGTTGCAGATCGGGCGGGCCTCGTCCATCGTGCCCAGTGGAAGCGGGTATTCGACGCCACCGAGGAGGCAGGTGACCTGCACGGTCGGCACCGACGCGCCGGCGACGATGCTCACGTGACGCACCGAGCAGCGGCGGATCCGGCCCCGGCGAGGGATCGGAGTGCGTCCCCCCTCGTCGATCGGTTCGAGCGCCACGGGACTGCCTCTGGTTCACCTGGGCGGCGGCCGTGTGGGTGTGGCCGTGCCGGCGACCAGCCTAGGCGTGCGCGGACCGGTACCTCAATGACGCATTGGTACCCCCGCCATCCGCGGCTGGGCCGATGTCGCGCCGAGCATGGTGCGCGCTAGACTCAGGGCCGCCGGACCCGATGCGCGTGCGGATCGTCCGCATCGTCCGGTGCCATGCAGGAGCGACCTTGTTCGGACGGAAGCGGAAGCGCCAGCAGGAGGAGGCGGCCGTCGAGGCGGCCCGCGAGGCGGAGCGTCGCGCCCTCTTCGCGCAGCTGGCCTCGCGCCCGGACACCGTCTGCCCGTTCCTCGGTCTGGCCGAGGATCGCGTCGGCTACGTGGACGGGGTGAGCCCGGAGCATCGCTGCTATGCCTTCGGCGATCCGGCGCCACTGTCCGGCGACCAGCAGACCCGGGTCTGCCTGGATCGCGGCTACGGGAACTGCCCGCGATACCTGCGGGGGGTGCTCGTCATCCCCACCGACGAGCTTGAGGCACTCCGTCGCCCGGCACCCGCCACGTCCTCCACGCCGCCACCGCCCCCCGTCACCCACGAGCGCCGGCGACCGGTGGCGGCCTGGTTGATCGGGCTCCTGCTCCTCCTCGTGGTCGGCGGGGTCGGGGGCGTCGCCCTCATCTCCGGCGGGCTTCCATTCCTCGCCACCGCCAGCCCGAGTCCCAGCGCGAGCGTGGTCGCGACGATCGAGCCCACCGCCACCGTCACCACCTCGCCCAGCGAGACGCCGGCGCCGCCCACGCCGACCCTCACGCCGGAACCGACCCCGGCCCCGAATGCGGAGTTCATCGGGTACGAGGTCGCGGTCAGCGCGGGTGACTACACGCTGTTCGAGCTGGACGACGCGGGCAACGAGGTCGACGCGCGCGACGCGACCTTCGCCGCGCTGTCGAAGGCGCAGGTGGAGCGGATCGTGGCGCCCAACGGCGTGCTCCACTGGCGCACCATCGGCGGTGAGTACGACGGGCTCTCGTACGTCCGCGGTCGCTCCGGTGGATTCATCGTCCGCGAGGTGCACCGCGCTCCGGACGGCTCGCTCGGCTACGAGCGCCTCCCCGACGCGGAGACCTGATTGCCGGGAGCCGATGCTCCCGTGACCTGATCCCGGACCCCGGCATGTTCGACGACGGCCGCCCCTCAGGTGGGGTGGCCGTCGGTCGTGTTGTGGCGTCGAACGAAGGTACTGCCCCTCCATCGGTCGAACGTGCGCAAAACCCCTTGACGTGGTGTCCGCGCCCTGTATAGTGGCGGCCTGTGGTGACAGATGGGGACATGTGGGGGACAGTGGGGAATAGCAGTGCAGGACAGCGCAGGGCATGGAGCGATCGACTTTCCTGACGGGCGAGTTCCGTCACGCGCTCGACGACCGGGGACGGGTGGCCGTCCCGGTTCGCTTTCGCCCGCGTCTTGCCGAGGGCGCCACGCTCGCCCGCTGGCTGGACGGCTGCCTGGCCATCTTTCCCGGTCCCGAGTGGGACGACCTGGCCGGCAAGATCCGCGCGCTGCCGCTGACCAACCCGCGGGCCCGGGAGTTCGCGCGCTTCATGTCATCGGGCGCGGTGGACGTCGAGCTGGACCGGCAGGGCCGGGTGCTCGTGCCGTCGTACCTGCGCGAGTACGCCGCGATCGAGAGTGGCGAGGTGGTGGTGGTGGGGGCCCTCAACCGGCTCGAGCTATGGACGCCGGCTCGATGGCAGCCGTACCGCAGCCAGATCGAGGAGCAGCCGGAGGCGCTCGCCGAGCACCTGGCCGACCTCGGGATCTAGGGGGAGCGACGCGATGACGCACGTCGCCACCCCGCCATTCATGCGTCTCCGGGTCGTTCGGCCCGCCACCGGACCAGAAAGGCAGCAGCCAATGGGAGAAGGGCACCTGCCGGTCCTCGTCGACGAGGTTCTTGCCTCGCTCGAGCCGAGGCCCGGGAGCTCCATGGCTGACTGCACGGTCGGTGGCGGAGGGCACGCCGAACGGCTCCTGGAGGCCACGTCTCCGGATGGCCGCCTGCTCGGCATCGATGCCGATCGGGCGGCCATCTCGGAGGCGACTCGCGTGCTCGCCCGCTTCGGCGAGCGCGCCGTTCTCCGCCAGGCCAACTTCGAGGCGCTCCTCGACGTTGCCACCGAGGCCGGCTTCGTCCCGCTCGACGGGTGCCTCTTCGACCTCGGCCTCTCCAGCTATCAGCTGGGCGACGCTCGACGCGGATTCTCCTTCGCGTCCGACGCGCCGCCGGACATGAGATTCGATGAAGAACACGGTCTTTCGGCCCTCGACCTCATCGACCGCGCATCGGAGCGAGACCTCGCCGGAATTCTCGCGACGTTTGGTGAAGAGCGCCGTGCGGGCCGCATCGCGAAGGCGATCGTGGCGGCGCGTGCGGAGGGTCGGATCGTGACCGCCGCCGACCTCGCCGCGGTGGTCGCCGGCGCCGTGGGCAGCCGGGGCCCGGGGGAGCAGGGCCGCATCCATCCCGCGACGCGCACCTTCCAGGCCCTCCGCATCGCGGTCAACCGCGAGCTCGAGGTGCTGACCGCCGGCCTCGCCGGGGCGCTCGCCGCCCTGCGGCCGGGCGGCCGGATGGCCGTCATCAGCTACCACTCAGGCGAGGACCGGATCGTCAAGCGCTTCTTCGCGCGCGAGAGCCGGGACTGCGTCGAGGTCCCCCTGCCCCCGGTCTGCACCTGCGGCCACCGGGCGCAGCTGCGGGCCGTCACCCGGGGCGTCATCACGCCCAGCCCCGCCGAGGTGCGGCGGAACCGCCGAGCCCGCAGCGCAAAGCTGCGGGTCGCCGAGAAGCTCGCCGTGGCGGCGAGCTGAGCAAGGACGAGGAGGGTCCACTCATGAGCCGAGGTCGTTCACGGCACCAGACCAGCCGGCGCCGCATGTACAGCGCCCGCCAGCGCGAGCTGCGCGAGCGGCGCGGGCATGCGGCCCACGAGGAGCAGTACTGGCTCTCCGATCGGGTCGCCGCCATCGAGATCGAGGAAGGCCTCGACTTCGAGGCGCCCACCTCGTGGGGCGTCCGCGTTCCCGGCCGCGCCAGCGCCGCCTGAGGCCCACATGGCAGTCATCGGCGCTCGTCCCGCCACCGGCATCGGCATCTTCGGCCGCCGCGCGCGGCCGCGTCGCCAGCCGGTGCAGCGCCCCCGCGTCCGCCGCGTGGGGGCCGGCCGTCGCGCCACGCGGCGGGTCAACGTCTCCGGGCTCGTCCTGGGCGTCCTGGCCGCCGCCTGCCTCTGCTTCTTCTACCTCTCCCAGTCGAGCCACGTCGCCGCGACCGGTTACGAGATCGACTCCCTCCAGGCGCAGATCGCCACGGTCCGGCAGCAGCAGCAGCAGCTGATCCTGGCCATCGGACAGGCACGCTCCCCGGCGCGCATCGAAGCCCGCGCGCGCGAGGAGCTGGGCCTCAGCCCCATACCTCAGGACCGGATCCGGTTCGCGCCCGACCAGAGCGCATCGACCAAGTAAGCCCATCAGCAGCCGACCGCCACGGCCCGTGGCGGCCACGGAGACAGCACATGCTCGCCAGGACCGATAGTCGTGCCCGCGCCCTGGTCCTCCTGGTCCTCCTCAGCCTTCTCGCGACCGGGATCGGGATGCGGCTGGTGTGGTGGCACGTGCTGGACCGCGACCACCTGACCGAGATGGCGCTGGCCCAGCTCAACCAGGAGCAGACGATCCCCGCCGAGCGCGGCGAGATCGTCGACGCGAACGGCATCCTGCTGGCGACCAGCGTCGAGCTGCAGTCGGTCTTCGCGGTGCCGCCCGTGACGAAGGAGGCGGACCCCGGCCGCGCCGCCGAGCTGTTGGGCCCGATCCTGGGCATGGACACCGCTGGGCTGTACGCAACGCTCAGCGGCGACGGTCAGTGGGCCTGGCTTCGACGGCGCGTCTCGCCGACGGTCGCCGAGCGCGTCGCCGCCCTCGACCTGCCGGGGATCGGCATGCTGGCCGAGCCGAAGCGCCTGTACCCGATCGAGGGCGTCTCGCCCGACACCACGCTCGCGGCGCAGGTGATCGGCTTCGTCGACAGCGAGGGCGTCGGGCAGGCCGGCGTCGAGTTCACCGAGGACGACCTGCTGGGCGGATCCGCCGGGTTGGTCTTCGCGCAGGAGGACGTCGCCGGTCGTCGCATCGCCGACTCCGTGCGCCAGCTGAAGCCGCCGACCGATGGCTCGAACCTGACCCTGACCATCGACAGCGGGCTCCAGCACATCCTCGAGGCCCGGATGTGGGAGACGTTCCAGAAGAACGGCGCCAAGGGCGCCATCGGCCTCGTCATGGACGTGCGGACCGGGGCGATCCTGGCGATGGCCTCCTACCCGTCGTACGACGCGAACCAGTTCGCCACCACCGACCCGGCCCTGTACCAGAATCCCGCCGTCAGCCGCCAGTACGAGCCGGGGTCGGTGATGAAGGCGTTCACCGTCGCCGCCGCCCTCGAGGCCGGCGCCATCACCACCTCGGATACGTTCCTCGACGACAACGACCTGCGCATCGGCAAGATCCGGATCCAGAACGCCGACCGCTACGACCACCCGTACGGCCACGGCGAGCTGACTGCGGCCGACGTCCTGAAGCTGTCGAACAACGTCGGCGCCGCCAAGATCGGCCTCGAGCTGGGACCCGCCCGCCTGTACGAGGCGTTCCGGCGCTTCGGCTTCGGCAGCCCGACCGGGATCGACATCGCCGGCGAGGCGTCAGGCGTGGTGTGGAATCCCAACGGCCCCAACGGGTCGGGCGAGCTGACGACCGCGCAAAACGCGTTCGGTCAGGGGTTGTCGGTGACCGCTGCGCAGCTCGTGGCCGGCTACGCGGCGATTGCCAACGGCGGCACGCTCGTCACGCCCCACGTCGTGGCCGGCTGGACCGATGTCGGCGGGACGTACCACGACGCCACCCCCGAGCCGGCGGGCAGGGTGATGCGCGAGGAGACGGCGAAGACGGTCCTGACACTGCTCACCGGCGCCATCGACGACGGCATCGCCCAGGCGGCCAAGGTCCCCGGCTATGCCATCGCGGGCAAGACCGGGACGGCGCAGATCGCCGGCCCGGTGGTACGAACGGTCGTCGACGGCCACGACGCGCAGGGGCGGCCGATCTACAAGAAGGTGACCGTCAACGAGTACATCGACGGCTGGATCGACAGCTCGTTCATCGGCGTGTACCCGGCCAGCAACCCGCGCGTCGCGACGCTGATCCTCCTGCACCGCCCCGCCACCTGGGGGCGGTACAAGATGGCCGAGCGGCCGGACCAGGTGTTCGGCGAGCTCGCGCCACAGATCCTGGACTACCTGGCCATTCCCCCGGACCGGCCCGGCGCATCGGTCGCCGCGAGATGAGACTGCTAGACTCGCCGCGAACCAGCACAGGGACGTGCGTGCCTCCGTCGATCCGCCTGGATGATCTGCTGGCCGCGACCGGCGGCCACCTCATCGCCCCCTCCGCCGTGACGGCGATCCGGGGGGCCGCGGTCGACTCCCGCTCGGTGACCCCCGGCTCGTGCTTCGTGGCGCTCCGCGGCGCCCGTGTCGACGGACACGCCTTCGTCGGCGACGCGATCCGGGCCGGAGCCGCGGCCGTCCTCGTGGAGCGTCCGGTCGACGTCCCCGACGGCCACGATGCGGCCGTTGTACGGGTCGCCGATCCGCTCCACGCGCTCCAGGAGCTGGCCGCCTGGTGGCGGGGCCGGCACGCGGTGCGCGTGGTCGGGATCACCGGGTCGACGGGCAAGACGCTCGCCAAGGAGCTCGTGGCCGACGTCCTCGCGCGCACCGAGCCGGTCCTGCGCAACGACGGCAACCTCAACTCGGAGACCGGGCTGCCCGTCACGCTCCTCAACCTCGACGCGGAGCACCGCCTCGCGGTGCTCGAGATGAGCATGTACACCGAGGGCGAGATCGCGCGCCTGGCCGAGATCGCGCGGCCCGAGGCGGGCATCGTCCTCAACGTGCTGCCGATGCACCTGGAGCGAACCGGCAGCCTGGAGGCCATCGCGCGCGCCAAGGGCGAGCTGCCGGCCGCGCTGCCGCGCGATGGGCTGGCGGTCCTCAACGCCGACGACCGGCGGGTCGCCGCCATGGCCGACGCCACGCCGGCCGCGGTGCGCACCTTCGGCCTCGGCGACGGGGCCGACGTCCGCGCGCTGGACGTCGTGCCACACGGCCTGGGTGGCACCGAGTTCACCATCGCCGCGCCGTGGGGCGAGCGTCGGGTCCGCCTCGCCATGCCGGGCCGCCACCTCGTGCCGCACGCGCTGGCCGCGGCGGCCGTGGCGGAGCGGTTCGGGACGCCACTCGACGAGGTGGCGGCGGCGCTGGCGGGGGGCAGCCATGCCGCGCACCGCATGGCGGTGGTCGAGGCCGCCTCCGGCGCGACCCTGGTCGACGACACCTACAACGCCGCACCGTGGAGCGTGGCGGCGGCGCTGGACCTGCTGGCCGAGACGGCCGTCGCCCCCGGCCGCCACCGGTTCGCCGTCCTGGGCGACATGCTCGAGCTCGGCCCCGACGAGGAACGGCTGCACCGCGAGGTCGGTGTGCGGGCCGCGGGCGTCGTGGACGGCCTGGTTGCCGTCGGCGAGCGTGGTGCATGGATCGCCGCCGGCGCTCGCGCGGCCGGGCTGCACCGTGTCGTCACCGCCGTCGACGCCGACGAAGCGGTGGGGGCCGTGGAGCGCGACATGGGGCCGTCGGTCGGCGACGTGGTGCTCGTCAAGGCCTCGCGGGGGATCGAGCTGGACCGCACCGTGGCCGCGCTGGCCGCGGCCGGCACCTCCATCGGTCCGGCGAGCGGCAGCCGATGACCGGGATGCTTCCCATCGTGCTCGCGCTGCTGCTGGCCTTTGCCGGCGTGGTCGTGCTGGGACCGATCTACATCGGGCTCCTGCAGCGCCTGGGCTTCGGCAAGGCGATCCGCGCCGAGGGGCCGGCGACGCATTTCGGCAAGGCCGGCACGCCGACCATGGGCGGGATGCTGCTGGTGATCGTCGTCATGTTCCTGGCCATGGCCATGCGCATCGAGGACGCGACCACCCTGACGCCGATGCTGGCCCTGGTCGGGGTGGGCGTGCTGGGGGCGATCGACGACTACATCAACGTGCGGACGGGGATCGGGATCCGCGGCCGCTGGAAGCTGGTGTGGCAGGTCGCGGTGGCCATCCTGGCCGCGTTCTACATCTGGCGCCACTTCGAGCTGAGCGGCATCAACGTGCCGTTCGTGGGACAGGTCGAGCTGGTCCCGGTGCTGCTCATCGGCTTCATCGCCTTCGTGATCGTCGGCACCAGCAACGCCGTCAACCTGACCGATGGCCTCGACGGCCTGGCCGGCGGCGTCCTCATCTTCAGCTTCGTGGCGTACCTGCTCATCGGCTCGGTCCTCGACCAGCCGCAGCTGGCCGTCTTCTGCGCGCTGGTCATCGGGGCGCTGATGGGGTTCCTGTGGTTCAACGTCCACCCCGCGCAGCTCTTCATGGGCGACTCGGGGTCGCTGGGCCTCGGCGCCACCCTGGCGGTGGTGGCCACGATCACCGGCCAGCTGCCCCTGCTGGCGCTCATCGGGCTCGTGTTCGTGGCGGTGACCATGAGCGTCATCCTCCAGGTCGCCTCGTTCAAGCTGCGCGGCCGGCGCATCTTCCGCATCGCGCCCCTCCACCACCATCTCGAGCTGGTCGGGTGGGCCGAGGAGAAGATCACGACCCGCTTCTGGATCGTTGCCGCCCTGGCGGCCCTGCTCGGCTTCAGCCTCTTCCTCGCCGGCGTGGGCGAGATCTGAGCCGGTGCCGATGACCTCCGATCGACCGATGCGCACCGCGGCCGACCTCGCCGGGCGGCGGGTGCTGGTGCTCGGCCTCGCGCGGTCCGGGATCGCCGCCGCCCGCTTCGCGAGCGACGCGGGTGCCGTGGTGACGGCCTACGATCGCCGGGCCGCTGCCGAGCTGGACCAGGCCCTGACGGCGCTCGCGGGACGACCGGTGACGTCGCTCCTCGGCGTCGAGCCGGCGGACCTCCAAGCCGCGTTCGAGGCGGCGGACGTCGTCGTCACCAGCCCCTCGGTCTCCGCGCGCTTCCCGACCACCGATCCCTGGCTGCGCGACCTGCTCCTCGCGGCCGAGGCCGACGGGACGTTGGTCGTCAGCGAGGTCGAGCTGTTCCTGCGCCTGACCCGGGCGCGCATCGCCGCCATCACCGGCACCAAGGGCAAGACGACCACCGCCTCGCTGCTGGCGCGCATGCTCGAGCGGGGCGCGATCGCGCACGTCCTCGGCGGCAACATCGGCCAGCCCCTCATCGAGCGCGCGGACGAGCTGACTGCGGACGACTGGGCGGTCCTCGAGCTGTCGGAGCTGCAGCTGCCGACGATCTCGCGCGGAGCCGACGTTGCGGTCTACACCAACGTCACCGCCGACCATCTCGACCGTCACGGCAGCGTGGCCGCGTACCGCGCCGTGAAGGCCCGGCTGGCGGAGCTCAGCGTCGAGCACGGGGTAGTGGTGCTCAACGCCGACGATCCAGGCTGCCGCGAGCTGGGTGACCAGCTGCGCGGAGACGTGCGCTGGTACGGCACCGGCGACGGTCCGCTGGCGGCCGGGGTGCGCGACGGCTGGCTGACCCTCGACGGCGAGCGGCTGCTGCCGGTGGCCGACGTCCACCTCCCCGGCCTGCCGATGCTGCGCAACGTCCTCGCCGCCGCGCTGGGTGCCTCCCTGGTCGGGGCGACGCACGCTGCCATCGGCGGCGCGATCCGCGACTTCCGTGGCGTCGCGCACCGCCTCGAGACGGTCGGGGAGTGGGGCGGTATCCGATTCGTGAACGACTCGATGGCCACCATCCCGGCCGCCACGATCGCCGCCCTGGAGGCCTTCGGTGAGCGTCCGGTGGTCCTCATCGCCGGCGGGCAGGGCAAGGGGCTGGCGCTCGGGGCGGTGGGGGAGGCGATCGCCGCCCGGGCGCGTTCGGTGGTTCTCATCGGCGACCTGGCCGGCCCGCTGGAGGCGGCGATCGCCGGCCGGGTGCCGGTGGCGCGCGCGGCCGATATGCGCGATGCCGTCGAACGTGCCGCTGAGGCCGCGCGGCCCGGCGACGTCGTGCTGCTGGCACCGGCGGCGGCCAGCTTCGACATGTTCACCGACTACGCCGCGCGCGGTGACGCGTTCCGCGCCGCCGCGGAGGCCATTGGTCCGTCCCTGGGAGCGCCGGCATGACCGCCGCCGCCGCCACGGCTGCCGCCGCGCGGCCGCGCGCCCGCACCGGGGTCCGTCGCGAACGCGGCCCGGTCGCCTATCCGCTGCTGCTGGCCGTGCTGGCGCTGGTCGCGATCGGTGTCGTCATGGTGTACTCCGCGTCCAGCGTCCGCGAGTACCTCGGCAGCAATGACCCCGCCGCCGAGGGCCTGCAGCAGGCGATCTGGGCCGGCCTCGGCCTCGGCCTGCTGTACCTGTTCAGCCGGCTCGACTTCCGCTGGCTGCGCCACCTCGCGCTCCCCGGCTACTTCCTGAGCCTGGGGCTGCTGGTCGCGGTCCTGGTCGTGGGGGTCGAGGCCTTCGGCAGCCGGCGCTGGTTCGTCATTCCCGGCATCGGGTCGTTTCAGCCGGCCGAGGCCGCCAAGCTGGCCATCATCGTCTACCTCGCCCACTGGCTCGACCGGCGCGGCCGCAATGCCGGCTCATTCTGGAATGGGCTGGTGCCGTTCGGGATGCTGGTCGCGCCGGGCTTCATGCTCATCGCCCTCGAGCCCGACCTCGGCACGGCGGGGGTCTACGCTGCCGCCGCCCTGTCGGTGTTCTTCATGGCCGGGGCCAACCTGCTGCACCTGACCGCGATCGGCGCGTCGGTGCTCGGCGTGGCGATCGCCTTCGTCTCGACCACCGACTACCAGATGGAGCGGGTGCAGACCTTCCTCGACCCGTTCCGCGACCCACTGGGCGCCGGCTACAACACCCTCCAGGGCCTCATGGCCCTGGCGATGGGCGGGATCACCGGCCTGGGCTTGGGCGCCAGCCGGCAGAAGTACCTGTATCTGCCCGCGCCGTCGACCGACTTCATCTTCGCCATCATCGGCGAGGAGTGGGGACTGGTCGGCACGCTGGCGGTGGTCGCCCTGTTCGTCATCGTCGCCTACCAGGGCTACCGGATCGCGATCAAGGCCCCCGACACGTTCTCCGGACTCCTCGCCGCGGGAATCACGACCTGGATCATCGTCCAGGCCTGCATCAACATGATGGTCGTCACGGCCCTGTTGCCGGTCACCGGCATCCCGCTGCCCTTCATCAGCTACGGTGGGTCGGCGCTCACCATCAACCTCATCGCGATCGGGATCCTCCTGTCGATCTCGCGCGAGACCCACACCGAAGGATCGCTGCTCAATGCGGTGTTCGATCTCGGGCGGCGGGACCGGCGGGCACATCTACCCCGCGCTGGCCGTCGCACGCGCTCTCCTCGACGTCAGACCCGACGCTGAGCTGAGCTACATCGGCGGCGCCCGCGGCTTCGAGCGACGGCTCGTGGCCGGCGATCCGCTGCGCGACCGGATGCCCTACCACGAGCTGGTGGTCCGCTCATTGCGCTCGGCCGGCCGCGACGTGCACCTCGTCCTCGATCCGCTGCGCCTGGCCGGCGCGGTGCCCCAGGCGACGTGGCTGCTGGGCCGGCTGCGGCCGCAGGTCCTGTTCACGACCGGCGGCTACCTCGCTTTGCCGCTCGTCCTCGCCGCGCGGGCGCTGCGCATCCCGTCCGTGGTCTGGGAGGGCAACGTGGTCCCGGGCCGCGCCACGCGCGCCGTGGGCCGGATCGCCACCCGCGTCGCGGTCTCCTTCCCGCCGACGCTCGACGCCTTCGACGGCCGTGCCTTCGTCTCCGGCACGCCGATCCGCTCGCTCGCCGGCATCGACCGCGCGGTCGCGCGAGCCTCGTTCGGCGTCGGGTCCGAGGAGCGACTGCTCCTCGCCTTCGGTGGGTCGCAGGCGGTTGCGCGCTTCGCCAATGCCATCGAGGGCGCGCTGGAGCGGCTGCTGGCCGACTGGACCGTGCTCCACATCACCGGCGAGGCTGGACTGGCCGATGCCGCCGCCGCCCGCCAGCGTCTGCCCGCCCAGCTCCGCGACCGCTACCT
>JAICQM010000061.1 GCA_025937875.1 Chloroflexota bacterium | reverse complement strand
CGGGCGCAGGCGAGGCCAGGGATGCGAAGCGTGCCGGACCTCAGCCGGCTGGTGGGTCGCACCGTCGAGCGGGTCGAGGCGCGGGGAAAGAACCTGCTCATCAGCTTCGAGGGTGGCCTGACGCTGCGGACGCACCTGCGGATGCGGGGTTCGTGGCATCGATATGCGCCGGGCGAAGCGTGGCGACGGCCGGCGACCCAGGCGAGCGCGGTGATCGAGACCGCCACCGCGGTCGCCGTGTGCTTCGACGCGCCGGTGGTCGAGCTGCTCGACGAGCGGGCGCTGTCACGGCACGCGCCGATCACCGGCCTGGGGCCGGACCTGCTGGGCACGACCTTCGATACCGATGCGGCCGTCGCCCGCCTACGCGAACGAGACGCGGCCGCGCTCGGCGATGTGCTGCTCGACCAGCGGGCCGTGGCGGGGATCGGCAACGTCTACAAGTCCGAGCTCGCCTTCCTGGCCGGTCGCGATCCGTTCGCCCCGGTCAGCGACCTTGACGACGATGCGCTCCGCGCCCTCCTCGCCGATGCCCGGCGCCTCCTGCGCGCCAACGTGCGCGGAGGAGCCCGCAGCACGCGGCCGGGGGGTGGGCTGTGGGTCTACGGCCGCGCGGGACGGCCGTGCCGGCGCTGCGGGACACCGATTCGGGTCCGACGCCAGGGCGACCTGGGCCGGCTCACCTACTGGTGTCCGCGCTGCCAGCCAGCTCGCGAAGCGCGCTGACGGTTTTCGCCAGGCGAGCAGCGCGGGTCTCCGGACGCTTGGCGTCGGCAATGGGCGCCGCCAGGTCCCGCCGGCGGCTGAACGAGAGCCGGTCGAATGCGGTGCGCAGCGCGGGCTCGGCGACGAAGGCGGCCTCGAGCTCCGGGGCCAGCTCCAGCGTGCGTGGCGACTCGTCGCGGGACACCTGGATCTCGACCTCGCTGCCGACATCGACGCCGGCCGCCGCGCGGGTCGCCTTGTGGATCCCGATGCACAGCCGGCCGCTACCGGCGGGCATGGTGCTCGAGCGGAACGGATGGCCGTCGATCGAGCCGGTGACGCGCATCTGCTTCAGCCCGCCGAGGGAGGCGATGAGCTCCGTCGGGACGTCGACCAGCGCGCCACCGCCGCGGGCGGCGGTGATCACGGCCCGGAAGGCCGCGACCTGATCAGGCATCGATGCGGTGGATCTGGGCGCCGAGCGCGACGAGCTTCGACTCCACCTGCTCGTAACCGCGGTCGACGTGCTCGACGCCGGAGATGATGCTCGTCTCGTTGGCGGCGAGAGCGGCAAGGATCAGCGTCGCGCCGGCACGCAGGTCGGCGATCTGGACCTCGCGTCCATGGAGGTCGACCGGACCGGCCACCCGCGCCCGTCGCTCGTCGAGGACTTCGATGACGGCGCCCATCTTCATCAGCTCGGCGGTGTACTCGAGGCGGTCCTCGTAGATCGTCTCGTGGATCGAGCTGACGCCGTCGGCCTGGGTCATGAGCACCACGAGCGGTGCGCCGAAATCGGTCGCAAAGCCGGGGTACGGAGCCGTCTCGACGTCCACGGGGGCGTAGCTGCCCGCGGAGCCGACGGTGAGCGCGCCGTCGACATCGGTCCGGTGCGGTACTCCCATGCGCTCGAGCACGTCCAGGAAGGCGCCCATGTGGCCAGCGTCGACACCGGTGAGCGAGATCTCGCCGCCGGTCACCGCCGCGCCGATGGCGAATGTCTCGGCCTCCAGCCGGTCGCCGATCACCCGGTGCTCGGCGCCGGACAGTTGCGGCACCCCCTGGATCTCGAGCCGGTCCGGGGCGGTGCGCTCGATCTGGGCGCCCATGGCGCGCAGCAGCGCGATGAGGTCGTCCACCTCCGGCTCCTGGGCGGCGTTCTGGATCACGGTCGTGCCGCGCGCCAGGGTCGCCGCCAGCAGCGTGTTCTCGGTGCCCATCACGGTGACCTGCGGGAACGCGACGGTCGCGCCGTGCAGGCCATTGGGCGCGGTGGCGAAGTAGTAGCCGTTGCGATACTCGATCTCGGCCCCCATCGCCTCCATCGCCATCACGTGCAGGTCCACCGGCCGCCGCCCGATCCGATCGCCGCCGGGATTGGGGATGATGACCCGCCCGAACCGGGTCAGGAGCGGGCCGAGCAGCATGAAGCTGGCGCGCATCTTCATCGCCGCCTCGAGCGGCACGAAGAGCCATTCGGGCGCGCCGGCGCTGATGGTCAGCGTGTCGCCATTGACGCGCCGGACGTGGAAGCCGAGGTCGGTCATCGTCTCGCGCAGGATCGTCACGTCGCTGATCTTGGGCACGTTGGTCAGCGTGACCGGGGCATCGGTCAGGGCTGCGGCGGCCATCAGCTTGAGGACCGCATTCTTGGCGCCGGCGATGCGCACCTCGCCGCGAAGGGCGGTGCCGCCGGTGACGACGAACTTCTGCATCGGAGCGATGAGTGTACCGGTGCGCCGCCCGGAGGCTCAGCCTAGGACGGCCAGGCTTCCTTCCACTCGTGGCCGCCGGTGTGGTGGCCGTCGCACAGGCCGACGCGGCCGCCCATGTGGCGGCTCGGCAGGTATGGCTGCATGCCGGCCTCGAACGGGGTCGGCTCCTTGTTGCAGATCATGTAGCGGCGCTCCCGTGCCCATGCATAGGCATGGTCCGATGAGCAGAACCGATACGCCTTTGTGAAGGCGCTCCCCGGGGTGACGCCGGCGGGCGCGATGGGACCCGACTCACGGACGACATCGATGCGAACCGGCAGCATCGGCATGCGCGCGCCGCAGTGGTCACAGGTCTGCATCGGTCTGGTGGTCGGTGCTCAGCCGAGGTAGTGCTGGCCGTCGTCCTCGCGATGGTTCGCGACGAAGGTGGGATCGAGGTTGGGATCCTCGCCCGGCGGCGAGCCCCGATGCGGCTTGAAGTCGACCGGGCAGATGAAGGGGTATTCGCGACCGATCTTGCGCAGCTCCTGCATCCGCTTCGGCCCGCGGTCCGGCGCACCCTGCGGCCCACGCAGGTGGGCGCGTTCCGCGTCCTCGGGGGTCATCGGCTCGTTCATCGGCTCATCGGTCATCATCGCGATGCTACCTCAGGCGTGCCGCCGCGTCCGTTCAGTCCCCGGGGCTGCCGGGCGAGCCGTGCCTGCACTCCTCCCCGCGGCGTGCGCCCCAGCGCACCTTCCGCCACTTCGCCCGTCCCGCGTGCGCCGGGGCGCACGCATCTACGAACCAGGGCCGGTTTCCGAGCCTTCGCGGCCCACGCCGTGCGCCCCGACGCACGGATTGACCAGAAATGGCCGGATTCGCGTGCCTGCCTCGTGGTTACGTGCGCCCCGGCGCACAAGGACTGCCGGAGCTGTCATTTGCGCGTGGGACGCACGTTATGCAGCTTCGGACCCTGCATTGCGTCCATCGATCGGGCGATCAGCGTGGCCCTGACCGCTTCCGGCCGCTCGGAGCTGCCTAACGGAACCCTGGGGTCGCGAATGCCAATGATCTGGCCCTGAGCGCGCCGTAGTGTGCGTGGGATGCACGACTGGCAGCGTGACGGCGCTAGGGAGCACCCGAGGGCCACCCGTCCCCGACCCCGTACTGCTCTTCCTCGCCCCGCGCATCAAGCGCGGGGAGCCCATGGCGTGACGATCTATCGCCGGATCTTCACTCCCGGCGCCATGGCGCCGATAGATCGGTCAGACGGAAGCGGGACGGTTGAACCCGGAAGCAGGGTCAGCCGCGGGAGCGGCGACGGGTGGCGATCCGCTCGCGCATCAGCGCGGTCTGGAGCGCGGCACGGACGCGAGCCAGGTCAACCGGGTCCTTCGTCTGCTCCAGCTCCGCCTCGGCGTGCTTGCGGGCCTCGACTGCCTTCGCCTCGTCGATCTCGTCGGAGTGCTCGGCGAGGTCGGCCATGACGATCACCTTGTCCGGCCGCACCTCGACGAAGCCGCCGCTGATGAGCATCGACTGCTCCGTCCCGCCCTTCTTGATGCGGAGCTCGCCCACGCCCAGGGCGCTGATCAGCCGGGTGTGGTGCGGCAGGATGCCGAGCTGGCCGTCGATGCCGGGCACGACGACCATGTCCACCTCGTCGGTGTACGCGCGGCGCTCCGGACTGACGATCTCCAGCTGCAGTGGCATCGGCTAACCCATCTTCTCCGCGTTGGCGACCACGTCCTCGATCTTGCCGGCCATGAAGAAGGCCTGCTCGGGGAGCTGGTCGTGCTTGCCCTCGAGGATCTCCCGGAAGCCGCGGACGGTCTCCTTGAGCTCGACGTAGGCACCGGGCCGCCCGGTGAACTGCTCGGCCACGTTGAACGGCTGGCTCATGAAGCGCTGGAGGCGCCGTGCGCGGGCGACGGTGACCTTGTCCTCCTCCGACAGCTCGTCCATGCCCAGGATGGCGATGATGTCCTGGAGGTCCTTGTAGCGCTGCAGCGTTCGCTGCACCTCGCGCGAGACCTCGAAGTGCTCGTCGCCGACGATGCGCCGGTCGAGGACGGTCGAGGTCGAGGTGAGCGGATCGACCGCCGGGTAGATGCCCAGCTCCACGATCGAGCGCTCGAGGCGGATCGTCGAGTCGAGGTGGGCGAACGTCGTCGCCGGCGCGGGATCGGTGTAGTCGTCGGCCGGGACGAAGATGGCCTGCAGCGAGGTGATGGAGCCCTTGCGGGTCGAGGTGATGCGCTCCTGGAGGTCGCCCATCTCGGTCGCCAGCGTCGGCTGGTAGCCCACCGCCGACGGCATGCGGCCCAGCAGTGCCGAGACCTCGGAGCCGGCCTGCGTGAAGCGGAAGATGTTGTCGATGAAGAGGAGGATGTCGCGGCCCTCCTCGTCGCGGAAGTACTCGGCCATGGCGAGGGCCGACAGGCCGACGCGCTGGCGCGCACCGGGCGGCTCGTTCATCTGCCCGAAGACCATGACGGTCTTGTCGATGACGCCGGACTCGGTCATCTCGCCCAGGAGGTCATTCCCCTCGCGCGAGCGCTCGCCGACGCCGGCGAACACCGAGTAGCCACCGTGCTCGGCGGCGATGTTGCGGATCAGCTCCTGGATGATGACCGTCTTGCCGGTGCCGGCGCCGCCGAAGACGCCCACCTTGCCGCCGCGCCGGAACGGTGCGATGAGGTCGATGACCTTGATGCCGGTCTCGAAGACCTGGGCCTCGGTCTCCATCTCCTCGAACGTCGGCGGCTCGCGGTGGATCGGCAGACGCTTCTCGGCCTTCACCTCGCCCTTGCCGTCGATCGGCTTGCCGAGGACGTCGAAGACGCGGCCCAGGGTGGCCTCGCCGACCGGGACGGTGATGGGGGCGCCGGTGTCGACGGCATCCAGGCCGCGCGCGAGGCCATCGGTCGTCGACATGGCGACGGCGCGCACCCAGTTGTTGCCGAGGTGCTGCTGGACCTCGACCACCAGCGAGCCGTCGTCGCCGTCGGCCGAGCCGGGGCGCTGGATCTCGAGCGCGTTGTAGATGTCGGGCAGTTCCCCCGGCGGGAACTCGACATCGATCACGGGCCCCGTGATCTGGATCACCTTTCCGGTCGCCATCGGTCTGTCAGTACTCCTCAGCTAGCCGCCGAGCGCTTCCGCGCCGGAGGCGATCTCGATCATTTCGCGGGTGATGGTGGCCTGCCGCGTCTTGTTGTAGACGAGGGTCAGGTCGTCGATGAGCTCATTGGCATTGTCGGTCGAGTTGCGCATGGCGATCATGCGCGCCGACTGCTCGGATGCGTTGTTCTCGAGCACGGCCCGATAGATCCCCACCGCCACGTAATGCGGCAGGAGGCGGCTCAGCACGGCCTCGGGCGAGGGTTCGAAGAGGTATTCGTCGTTGGTCTCCTCGGTCTCGGCCTCCATCTCGGGGCGCACGACCGGGAGCAGCGTGTCGATCTCCGGCCGCTGCGAGAGCGTCGAGACGAACGTGCTGTAGGCGATGTCGATCTCGTCGTACTTCTCGGCCAGGAAATCCTCGGTCACGAGGCGCGCGATCGGCGTCACATCGCTGAACGACGGACGGTCGCCGAGCTGCGCGAAATGCGCCGCGATGGGCACGCCCGCCCGGCGGAGCGCGTCGCGTCCCTTGCGGCCGACGCTGATGGCCTCGATCTCGACGGGACCACCGCCGTTGCGGCCGGCGGCGCGCTCGGTCACCCAGCGCAGCACCGAGCGCGTGGCATTGGCGTTCAAAGAGCCGGCCAGGCCGCGGTCGGTGGTGATGACGATGATCGCCGCGCGACGGATGGGCCTGCGCGCCAGGAGCGGGTCGATCTCCTCCGACAGGCCAGCGGCGCCGGCCACCCGGCCCAGTGCCGCCTCCAGCTCGTCGGCGTAGGGACGCGCGGCCAGGATGGCGTCCTGCGCCCGCTTCATGCGCGACGCGGCGACCATCTCCATCGCCCGCGTGATCTGGGCGATGTTGCGGACCGATCCGATCCGACCGCGGATGTCCTTGAGGCTTGGCATCGGCTAGCCGTTCGCCACCGAGCGTATATACGTATATACGCTGGGGCTGCCGACGGGGTGGGCGCGCGCCATCAGGCCGATTCCTCCTCGCCCGCATCGGCTGCCGGCGCATTGGCTGCGGGCGCATCGGCCGCGTCGGGTGCCGCCGCCTCGGCCTCCAGGGCCGCCTCGCCCTCCTCGGCCTCCGCAGCCGCCGCGGGTGCCGCCGCCTCCGCCTTCGGCGCGGGAGCGCCGTCATCGGCCTGGCCGTAGCCGCCCTGGCGCTTGAACTCGTCCACCGCCTTCTCGAGGGTCGCGATCGTCTCGTCGGAGAGGACCTTGTCCTTGGCGATGGTGGGGAGGACGTCCTCGTAGCCCGACTCGAGGTGGCGGTAGAGGCCCGACTCGAACTCGGCGATCCGCGCCGTCTCCACGTCGTCGAGGAGGCCGCTGGTGGCGGCCCAGATGATGACAACCTGCTTCTCGACCGCGAGTGGCTCGTACTGCGGCTGCTTGAGGATCTCGGTGACCTTCTCGCCGCGGGTCAGCTGGTCGCGCGTCGCCTTGTCGAGGTCGGAGCTGAACTGCGCGAACGCGGCCAGCTCGCGGTACTGGGCGAGGTCGATGCGCAGCTTGCCGGCGACCTGGCGCATGGCCTTGATCTGCGCCGCGCCACCGACCCGGGAGACGCTGATGCCGGCGTTGACCGCCGGCCGCTGGCCCTGGTTGAACAGGTCGGTCTGCAGGAAGATCTGGCCGTCGGTGATGCTGATGACGTTGGTCGGGATGTAGGCCGACACGTCGCCGGCCTGCGTCTCGATGATCGGCAGCGCGGTGAGCGAGCCGCCGCCGTTCTCCTCGTTGAGCCGCGCGGCCCGCTCCAGGAGGCGCGAGTGGGCATAGAAGATGTCGCCGGGGAACGCCTCGCGGCCCGGCGGGCGGCGCATGAGGAGCGAGACCTGGCGATACGCCCACGAGTGCTTCGAGAGGTCGTCGTAGACGCACAGCGCGTCGCGCCCGGTGTCAAGGAACTCCTCGCCCATGGCGACGCCGGCATAGGGAGCCAGGAACTGGAGCGGGGCGGGGTCGCTGGCACCGGCCAGGACCACGATCGTGTGCTCCATGGCGCCCGACTCGGTGAGCTGGGCCACCACCTGCGCCACCGTCGACTGCTTCTGCCCGATGGCGACGTAGATGCAGATGAGGTCCTGCCCCTTCTGGTTGATGATCGTGTCGACCGCAATGGCGGTCTTGCCCGTCTGGCGGTCACCGATGATGAGCTCGCGCTGGCCGCGGCCGATGGGGATCATCGAGTCGATGGCCTTGATGCCGGTCTGCACCGGCGTGTCGACCGGCTGGCGCACGATGACTCCGGGTGCGATGCGCTCGATGGGGCGCGTCTTGTCGGTCTCGATCGGCCCCTTGCCGTCGAGCGGCTCGCCGAGCGGATTCACGACGCGGCCGATGAGGGCATCACCGACCGGCACCTCGACGATGCGGCCAGTGGTCTTGACCTGGTCGCCCTCCTTGAGGGAGGTGTAGTCGCCCAGGATCAGGGCACCGACCGTCTCCTCCTCGAGGTTGAAGGCCATGCCCATGATCCCGTTCGGGAATTCGAGCAGCTCCTGCGCCAGGGCGCCGGAGAGGCCGTACACCTGCGCGATGCCGTCGCCGACCTCGACGATGGTGCCGACGCCGCTGACGTCGGCGGACGCATCGAAGCCCGCGATCTCGCTCTTGATGATCGACGTGATCTCGTCGGATCGAATCGCCATGTCGTTCGTACCGTTCCTTACGCTGCTGTCTGCCGCCCCGCCATCAGACGGCGGTCAGCCGAGCGCGCAGCCGCTCCAGGCGGCTGCGGACGCTCGCGTCGTAGAGCCTGTCGCCGATGCGCACGGCGATCCCGCCGATGAGCGCCTCGTCGACGACCTCGTTGATCTGGATCTCGTCGCCGGTCAGCTCGTGGAGCCGCCGGACGACGTCGGCGCGCTGCTCGTCCTCGAGGGGGAGCGCGGTGCGCACCTCGGCGAGCGCGATGCCGCGCTCGCGCCGCACGAGCTCGCCAAAGCGCTCGACCATGGGACCGATGGCCCCGGGGCGTCCCCGGCGGACCATGAGCAGCACCAGGTTGAGCGGCTGCTCGCCGACACCGCGCACCACCTGCCGCAGCACCCGCTCCTTGTCGCCGTAGGCGACGGCGGGATGCTCGAGCAGGCGCCGCAGCTCCGCGTCGTCGAGCGCGCCGGCCAGGGTGGCCAGGTCACGCTCCCAGTCGTCGAAGCTGCCCGCGTCGCGGGCCAGCTCGAAGGCTGCCTCCGCGTAGCGGCGAGCGGCGGTGTCACGTCGCGCCATGGGTCAGTTCTTCGCCCGAGCGTCGAGGGCACCGGGCGTCGCCTCGGCGAGGAACTCCTCGACCAGGCGGCGCTGGGTGGAACCGTCCATGTCCTTGCGGACGAGGGCGCTCGCGGCCGACAGGGCCAGCTCGGCGACGTGCGTACGCAACTCGCCCATGGCCTTCTCCTTCTCCGCCGTGATCTCCTCGCGGGCGCGCTGGGTGACCTTCTCGGCCTCGGTGCGCGCAGCGCCCAGGATCTCGTTGCGCGAGTCCTCGGCGATCTTGGTGGAGCGAGCGATCATCTCGGCCGCCTCCTTCCGCGCCTCGGAGAGCGCTGCCTCGCGTTCGGCACGGGCCAGCTCCCGGTCCCGGGCAGCCGCCTCCGCGTCCTCCAGCCCCTGGCTGATCTTGGCGCCGCGCTCGTCGAGGCGGGCCAGCACCGGCTTGAAGAGGAACCGGTTCAGCAGGTAGAGGAGGATCAGGAAGTTGACGATCTGGAAGCCGAGCTTCCACACGTCGACGCTGAACGCCTCGAAGAATGCGCCCATGGGCGGTGTCTCCTGGTCTGCGCCGGCCTAGGCCGCGCCGGGTGCGACGAAGATGAGCAGCAGGCTCACGACCAGGGCGTAGATGCCGATGGCCTCCGCCAGCGCAATGCCCAGGATGTAGGGAACGAAGATCGCGCCCGACGCCTCGGGGTTGCGGCCCAGCGCCTCCATGGCCTTGCTGACGGCAATGCCCAGACCGATGCCGGGGCCGATGGCGCCGAGGCCCATCGCCAGACCGGCGGCAAGAAATTCCACTTGATACGTTCCTCCTGTGGGTCGCCGGCCCCGATGGACGGCGATCAATGAAGCCCTAGGCTGACGCGGCCTCCGCCGCGGGTGGGTGGTCGGCACCGGCCGCATGGGCCGCGCCGTGATCCGTGTCGTGATCGCTGTCATGGCCTGCCGAATGGTGCTCGGCGATGGCCGTGCTGATGTAGGTCATCGCCAGCAGGGCGAAGACGAGGGCCTGCACGAAGCCGAAGATGAGCTCGAGGCCCAGGAACGCGGCCGGCACCAGGATCGGCACCAGGGCGATCATCGTGGCCAGCAGCACCTCGCCGGCGAAGACGTTGCCGAAGAGTCGCATCGACAGGCTGATGAGGCGGCTGAACTCGCTGATGAGGTTGATGGGGAACATGAGCGGCGCCATGTAGAGCGGCTGGCCGAGCAGCTCCTTGAGGTAGCCGCCGGCGCCGTTGGCGCGGATGCCCCAGAAAACGAACATCACGAACGAGACGATCGCCAGGCCCAGCGTGAAGTTGAGGTCGGCGCTCGCCGGACGGACGAGCGGGATCACCGCCTCGTGGCCCGTCTCGTCGACGTGGGCGATGCCGATGGTGCCGACGCCGGGCAGCAGGCCGATCCAGTTGGCGACGAGGATGATCAGGAAGAAGCCGAGGATCAGCGCCGCATAGCTCCGCCATCGGCTGGTGGAGGCCGAGATGATGCCGGCCATCAGCTCGATGGGCAGCTCGAGCAAGCTCTGCACGCGGGTCGGGACCAGCTGGTTGCGGCGCGCGAACCACCACGCGCCGGCGAGCAGCACTACCGAGGCGAGCAGCGCACCGACCATGCTGTTGGTCACGTGCAGCGGTCCGAGCTGGAACAGCTCCTCCGCCTTGATCGCCACGTGGATCAGGCTCTCGCCCTCTTCCTCAGGCATCTACTTCCTCATGGCATCCCGGGCCACGCGCCAGATCGTCACCATCGCCGCACCGATCCCCAGCACCATCCCGATCAGGGTGAAGAGCGGGCTCGTGTGCAGCCAGTTGTCGACCAGGATTCCGAGGCCCAGGCCAATGACTACCGATAGTCCGAGTCGAACCCCCAGGTCCAGCCCGAGTGCCCAGTTCGGCGATTCCGCCGGTTGGGCATCGTTCCCGTCGCGCGCCGGTTCCTCATCCTGTCGCATCGCCGGGACTCCCACCGGTGTAGCCCTTGCGCACGCCGGCGCGGATGTACCAGGCGATACCGATGGCTGAGACCAGGGTGCCGACCGCCAACCCGCTCAACACACAAAGCGGCGAGGTTCCGAGCATCCCGTCCAGGACGAGGCCGGCAACCGCGCCACCCACGATGGGGATCACCATGATCAAGGTCACGTGGGCCAGGATCTTGACGAGCCCCAGCGGTGTCAGTTGTGCCATTCGAGTTCGACTCAGAGCGGTCGGACGCGGGGAGTATACCGGAGGCGGTTATGGGGCGCGAATCGGGCCGAATTGACGTCCGGTGACGGCAGGTGTAGGTTGATGTTCAACCAAATGGTTGAGTACAGGTGCACCGATGCAGGAAGCGACCGAACTTGCGATCACCTTCGCGGCGCTCGGCGACCCGGTGCGGCGCGCGATCGTCGACCGCCTCGCCGCCGGCGACGCGACCGTGAGCGAGCTCGCCGCGCCGTTTCCGATCTCGCTGCAGGCGGTGTCGAAGCACATCAAGGTGCTCGAGGCCGCGGGCATCGTCTCGCGGCGCCGGGAGGGCCAGACCCGACCAGTACGTCTCGAGCCGGAGCTGCTGGATCGGACGGCCGCGTGGCTGCACGAGCACGCTCGCCGCCTCGAGGCCCGCTACGCCCGCCTCGACGCCGTCCTGGACGACATGAAGGAGAACCGATGACCAACAAGCGAACCGTGACCGCCGCCCCCGATGCCCAGAGCATCGCCTTCTCACGCGAGTTCGAGGCGCCGGCGGCGCGGGTGTTCGAGGCGCACGTCGATCCCGAGCTGGTGGCGCGCTGGACCGGCCCCGCCGGCACCAGCGTCACGATGCGGACCTGGGAGCCGCGAACCGGCGGCGCGTGGAGCTACGTCGTGCGCGGCACGAGCGAGCGCGGAATGGGCGGCGAGTGGGGCTTCCACGGGTCGTTCCACGAGGTCACGGCGCCGTCGCGCATCGTCCAGACGTTCGAGTTCGAGGGCAACCCGGGCCACCCGAACCTGGAGTCGCTCACCTTCGTCGAGCTCGGCGACGGCCGCAGCCGAATCGACGGCCTCTCCACCTTCCAGTCGGTCGAGGATCGCGATGCGATGCTGGCCGACATGGACTCCGGCATGGACGAGAACTTCGACCGCCTGGAGGAGCTCCTGGCCGGCAT
>JAICQM010000252.1 GCA_025937875.1 Chloroflexota bacterium | reverse complement strand
TGGGGCGCGCGGTGACGGCGCTTGCCGGCGGCGTCGGCGAGACGGACCACGAACCGGTCGCGCTGATGGGCGTCCGCTTCCGCAACCGGGTCGGCATCGGTGCCGGGTTCGACAAGGATGCGCTCGCCCTCCGTGGCTGGGCGGCACTGGGAGCCGGCTTCGTGGAGGTCGGGACGGTGACGCCGCTGCCGCAGCCCGGCAATCCACGGCCGCGCCTCTACCGGCTTCCTGCCGACGACGCACTCATCAACCGCATGGGCTTCAACAACGAAGGTGCGGCGGCGCTCGCGCGGCGCGTGATGCTCGCGCGACGACACCTGCCGGAGGGCTTCGTCGTCGGCGTCAACATCGGTCGGGCGAAAGCTACCGATGCGCCGGCGGCCACCGACGATTACCTCGCCGCACACCGCCTGGTCGCTCCCGTGGCCGACTACCTGGCGATCAACGTCTCGAGCCCGAACACGTCGGGCCTTCGCGCGCTCCAGGCACCGGCGGCGCTGGCGCGGCTGCTCGAGGCGCTCGCCGCCGCGGGCGAGGAAACCGGCTTCCGACGCCCGTTGCTGGTCAAGCTGGCTCCCGACCTGGCATCGGCTGACCTCGACGAGCTGCTCCGCATGTTGTGCGACTCGCCGGCGGCCGGGGTCATCCTCACCAACACCACCGTCGGACGCGAGGGGCTGCGCTCGCCGCCGGCCCTGGTCGCCGAGCCCGGCGGCCTCTCCGGGCCGGCGCTGTATCCGGGAATGCTGGCTGCGGTCGAGCGCGCGCGCGAGATCGGCCAGGCGCGCCTCGTCATCATGGCCTCCGGCGGCATCTCGTCGGCCGAGCGGGCCAGTGCGGCGGTGGCTGCCGGGGCCGATCTCGTGCAGCTGTGGACCGGCCTCGTCTACCACGGCCCAGGGCTCGTCGGCCAGGCGGTGCGGGCGACCCGCTGACATCGGGCTGCTACCATGGCGGCTCATCTAGCCAGGGGCGCGGGCAGGACGCGCCGCTCCGATTCGGAGTGATTGGTTATGACCACCCAGACGACGACCCCGGCTGCCGCTGCCCCGAGCTCGGCCGCGCCGCGCATCGTCACCGAGCTGCCGGGGCCGAAGGCCCGCGCGCTCATCGCCCGCGACGAGGCTGTCGCATCGCCCTCCCTGACCCGCGCCTACCCGCTCGTCGCCGAGTCCGGTTCCGGCATGACGGTGACCGATGTGGACGGCAACGTCTTCCTCGACTTCGCCGCCGGCATCGCGGTCTGCTCCACCGGCCACTCGCATCCGGCGGTGGTGGAGGCCATCAAGGACCAGGCCGATCGCCTGATCCACATCGCCGCCACCGACTTCTACGAGCCGCGCTACACCGAGTTCATGGAGCGCCTGGCGGCCATCGCCCCGTTCGCCGAGAAGGCCCGCGTGTTCCTCACCAACTCGGGCACCGAGGCCATCGAGGGGGCCATCAAGCTGGCCCGCTACCACACCCATCGCCCCGGGATCATCGCCTTCGAGGGCGGATTCCACGGCCGCACCATGGGCGCCCTGTCGTTGACCAATTCCAAGATCAAGCAGCGCGCCGGGTTCGGCCCGCTGGTCCCCATGGTCCATCACGCCCCGTTCCCGCGCGTCCGCGCCTGGCGTGAGGGCTCCGGCGGCGACGGCTCGGCCGAGCTCGACTACCTCAGGAACACCATCTTCGGCCGCCAGCTCGCGCCGTCCGACACGGCCGCGATCGTCATCGAGCCGATCCAGGGCGAGGGCGGCTACTTCCCGGCCCCCACCGCGTTCCTGCGCGGCCTGCGCGAGCTGTGCGACGAGCACGGCATCCTGCTCATCGCCGACGAGATCCAGTCCGGCATGGGTCGCACTGGAGCGTGGTGGGCGATCGAGGCCAGCGGCATCGAGCCCGACATCGTCGCCACCGCCAAGGGCATCGCGTCGGGGATGCCGATCGGGGCGTTCATCGCCCGCGAATCGGTCTGGACCTGGCCGCCCGGCGCGCATGGCTCCACGTTCGCCGGCAACCCGGTATGCGCCGCCGCCGGCCTCGCCACCCTGGACCTGATCGAGGGTGGCCTGCGCGCCAACGCCGC
>JAICQM010000270.1 GCA_025937875.1 Chloroflexota bacterium | reverse complement strand
GTCGAAGCCAGCGCCTCCTCGAAGCCGTGCGCCGGCTCCCAGCCGAGATCACGCAGCTTGCCCCAGTCCACCGAGTAGCGGCGGTCGTGACCCGGGCGGTCCGGGACCCGCCGGACGAGCGACAGGTCGCGCCCGGTGAGCTCCAGGATGCGGCGCGTGAGGTCGAGGTTGGCGAGCTCGTTGCCGCCGCCGACGTTGTAGATCTCGCCGGGTTCCCCGCTCGACAGCACGAGCTCGATGGCGTCGCAATGGTCGTCCACGTAGAGCCAGTCGCGGATCTGCTGCCCGTCGCCGTAGAGCGGGAGCGGCTCGCCGTCGATGGCGTTGGTGACGAACAGCGGGATCACCTTCTCGGGGTACTGGTAGGGCCCGAAGTTGTTGCTGGCCCGCGTGATCATCGCGGGCACGCCGTAGGTCGTGTGGTAGGCCTGCACCAGGAGGTCACCGCCCGCCTTGCTGGCCGAGTAGGGGCTGCGCGGGCGCAGCCCATCGGTCTCCAACGACGACCCGGTCGGCACGTTGCCGTAGACCTCGTCGGTGCTGACCTGGAGGTATCGCTCGTGCTGGTGACGCCGGGCGGCCTCCAGCAGCGTGAAGGTGCCGTGGACGTCGGTCTGGATGAATGCGTCCGGCTCCTCGATGCTGCGGTCGACGTGCGACTCGGCGGCGAAGTTGACGATCGCGTTCACCATCTCGGCCAGCTCGTCGACGAGCGGCGCGTCGTTGATGTCGCCCTGGACGAACCGATGGCGCGGGTCGCCGGCCACCGGTGCCAGGTTGGCGAGGTTGCCGGCATAGGTGAGCTTGTCGAGTACGGTGACGTGGACATCCGCGTGGCGGGCCAGCGTGCGCCGCACGAAGGCCGACCCGATGAACCCCGCGCCTCCGGTGACCAGCAGGCGGCTCGGAATGCCGCTCATGGCCGCACCTGCGCCGGATCCACGTGCTCGGCCTCGACGCTCTCGGGACCCTCGGCGGTGGTGACCGGCGACTCCCCGGCAAACTGCGCCGCGAAGGTGCTTGTCTCGAGGAGGGCCTCGATGGTCCCCGCGTCCATCCACTCGCCCTCGAACACGGTGTGCGCCAGGCTGCCCCTGGCGAGGAAGTGGTTGAGCAGGTCGGTGATCTCGAACTCCCCGCGCGCCGACGGCCGCAGGCCCTGGATGACGTCGAAGACCGATCGACGGAAGAAGTACACGCCGATCGGGATCAGGTCGCTCTTCGGCACCGCCGGCTTCTCCTCGAACCCGACGATGGCGCCGTCGGCGCTCAGCTCGGCGACCCCGAAGCGCTGCGGGTCCGGGACACGCTTGAGTACCGCCCCCGCCTCGGCATCGCCGGCCTCGAACGCGGTGGCGAAGTCCGCCAACGATCCGTGCAGCACGTTGTCGCCCAGGACGATGGCTATCGGGTCGTCACCCGCGAAGTCGCGCGCCAGGCCGATGGCGTGGGCGATCCCCAGCGCGCCGCGCTGGTACCGATAGGTGAGGTCCAGGCCGACCTCCGAACCATCGTGCAGGAGCTCCAGGATGTCGCCCACGGAGCGCCCGCCGACGACGACCATGACCTCCCGGCAGCCCATCTCCTTGAGGGCGGCGAGGGGGTAGAAGATCATCGGCCGGTCGTAGACCGGCAGCAGGTGCTTGTTGGTGACGAGCGTGAGCGGGAAGAGGCGGCT
>JAICQM010000187.1 GCA_025937875.1 Chloroflexota bacterium | reverse complement strand
GGGGTCGATACCGACTACGCCTAGTGTTCATCGTTTACGGCTAGGACTACCGGGGTATCTAATCCCGTTTGCTCCCCTAGCTTTCGCGCCTCAGCGTCAAGAATGGGCCAGGTAGCCGCCTTCGCCACTGGTGTTCCTCCCGATATCTACGCATTTCACCACTACACCGGGAATTCCGCTACCCTCTCCCACCTTCAAGCCGACCAGTTTCCGATGCATTTTCCCGGTTAAGCCGGAAGCTTTCACATCGGACTTGGCCAGCCGCCTGCGCGCTCTTTACGCCCAGTAAATCCGGACAACGCTCGCGACCTACGTATTACCGCGGCTGCTGGCACGTAGTTAGCCGTCGCTTATTCCTCAGGTACCGTCTTGTATCTTCCCTGAGAAAAGAGGTTTACGACCCTAGAGCCTTCATCCCTCACGCGGAGTTGCTGCCTCAAGCTTTCGCTCATTGGGCAAAATTCCCGACTGCTGCCTCCCGTAGGAGTCTGGGCCGTGTCTCAGTCCCAGTCTGGCTGATCATCCTCTCAGACCAGCTACCGATCGTCGCCTTGGTGGGCCGTTACCTCACCAACTAGCTAATCGGACGCAGGCCCCGCCGGAAGCGAATTTCTCCTTTAGTCGGCGAACCGAATCGTCGACCACATGCGGTATTAGCCACCCTTTCGGGCAGTTATTCCCCACTTCCGGGTAGGTCACCTACGCGTTACTCAGCCGTCCGCCACTAGGATTCCATCGAGCAAGCCCAATGGAACCTCGTTCGACTTGCATGTCTCATGCACCCCGCCAGCGTTTGTCCTGAGCCAGGATCAAACTCTCCGAACAAAAAACCAGTGGTCTTGCCTTGCGGCGCGTCCACCGGTTACTGGTTCAGACGTGATCCCATTGACTCGTGTGGGTTCCTGTCACTCTTCAGCTGTTAAGGTCGCGTCGCCGATCGAGATCGGCATCGTTCTATGTGCGAGGCCTCCGGAATTCGGTGTCCTCCGACGCCCGAGCGGTCACGGGCCTGTGGCCCGACGTTCTCATGACGCCGTACCGGCGGACTGCCGGCGCGAAGACGGACTATAGAGCAGGCCCCCCGGTACGTCAAGCGAGCGGAGGACCGATCAGCGCTCCACCTGGCGCCGGCCCTGGAGGGAGCGGATGAGGGTCACGTCATCGGCATACTCGAGGTCGCCGCCGACGGGCAGGCCGCGCGCGATGCGCGTCACGCTGGCCACGTGCGGTGCCAGGAGGTCGGCGAGGTACATGGCGGTCGCCTCGCCCTCGAGGTTGGGGTTGGTGGCCAGGATCACCTCGTCGATCGCACCGCCGGTGACCCGCCCGATGAGCTCACGCGCCCGGATCTGGTCGGGGCCGATGCCGTCGATGGGGCTGATGGCGCCGTGGAGGACGTGGTAGCGGCCGCGGAACTCGCCAGTCCGCTCGATGGCCAGCACGTCGAGCGGCTCCTCGACGACGCAGATCCGCGCGGCGTCGCGACGGTCGTCGGCGCAGATGGCGCACGGGTCGACGCCGGTCTCGGTGATGTTGCTGCAGACGCTGCAGTACGCCACCTGCTCCTTGACCGCGATCAGCGCCGCGGCCAGGCCGCGCGCCTCGTCCGCCGGCGCGCGCAGCATGTGATACGTGAGCCGCTGCGCGGTCTTGGTGCCCACACCGGGCAGCTTGCTGAACTCCTCGATCAGGCGCGCCACGGGCGCGATGAGGCCGGCCATCGGTCGGAGCGCGTCGGGTGGGTAGTCAGCGAATGGGGGGCGGGATCATCGGCCCCGGCATGCCGGGGAGCCCCATCCCACCGGCGACCGATGCCATCCGCTCGCGCTCCAGGTCCTTCGCGCGACCGATGGCGTCGTTGACCGCGGCCAGGACGAGGTCCTGGAGCATCTCGACCTCGTCGGGATCGACGGCCGATGGATCGATCTCGATTGCGCGGACCTCCTGCGCGCCGGTGATCACGACCCTGACCGCTCCCCCGCCCGCAGTCGCCTCCAGAACCGTGTCACGCAGCTCTTCCTGCGTCTTGGCCATCTGGGTCTGCATCTGCTGCGCCATCTTGGCGATCTGGGCGATGTTCACGCGGGTCCCTCAGAGCGAGTTGGGGTTGCGATTTGCGACTCAGTGGACGTCGGGCACGTCGAGGAGCTCTCCGCCGGTGATGCGGAGCACGCCCTCAAGCATGGCACGTCCGGTGGGATCGTCGGGATCGGCGGCGACGGCCTGCTCGACGGTGAGCGGCTCGAGCTCGATGTTGCTGGCCACCGTCTCGATCGCCCAGCTGCCGCCGAGCACCGCCGCCAGCAGCTCCTCGATCGCCGCCGCGCGGGCCGTGACCTTCTGCCGCATGAACGACCGCTCCTCCGGAAACCCGAGCGTGAGGCGTGCGCCCTCCTGGGCGACGGGGCGGCACTCCTTGAGCAGGGCCTTGATGGCGGGACTGGCGCGTTCGATGACCTCCGACCACCGCTGCAGCACAGCGTCCAGCTCCGGCCGCGGCCCCGATGCCACCGGTGCGGCGCGGGGCGCGCGTGGCGGCGCTGCCGGCGGCTGCGCCGCAGCCGGCGCGGGGGCTTGCGGCGTTGGGGCCGGCGCGGCCGGCCGAGGCTTCGCGACGGCGGCCGGGCGTACGTCGATCGGCGCCTCGGCACGGGGCGCGAGTGCTCCCGGTGCCGGCAGCTCGACCGCCAGCAGCTCCAGCAGGAGGCGCGCGCGACCCTCGCGCGCGCCGACGCCAGCCGCCTCGGCCACCGTGCGCAGGATCGTCGCCAGGCGTCGTGCCCGTGCCGGGTCGGCGGCCGCGCCGAGGAGGCGCGCGCGGGCCACGCCCTCGGCCTGGACCGCGAGCTGTGCCATGTCGCGGCCCGCAGCGGCGGCGGTGTCGATGGCGTCGAGCGCAACTCCGGCATCTCCTGCCTCGTAGGCGTCGACGAGCCCCGCCACGGCCTCGTCGTCGGCGAGGCCGACCGCCTCACGCACGACGGCTTCGGTGACGTGATCGCCCGCAAAGGCCAGCACCTGGTCGAGCAGCGATTCGGCGTCTCGCATGCCGCCGTCAGCGAGCCGTGCCACGAGTGCCAGCGCGTCGTCATCGGCCGCCGCGCCCTCGGCCACGATGATGCGCGACAGCTTGCCGGCGATCACATCGGTCGGGAGGCGGCGGAAGTCGAACCGCTGGGTACGGCTGATGATGGTGGCCGGCACCTTGTGGGTATCGGTCGTGGCCAGGATGAAGACGACATGGTCGGGCGGCTCCTCGACGAGCTTGAGCAGCGCATTGAAGGCGTGCGTGCTGAGCATGTGCACCTCGTCGATGATGTAGACGCGGCGGCGCAGCTCGGATGGCGCCGTGAGCGCTCGCATCACGAGGTCCCGCGCGTCTTCGACCAGACCGTGGCTGGCGGCGTCGATCTCCACCACGTCGAGGGCGCGACCCTCACGGATCGACGTGCAGGCCGGGCAGGCGTCGCACGGCTCGCCATCGTCGGCGCGATCGGTGCAGTTGATGGCCTTGGCCAGGATGCGCGCTGTGGAGGTCTTGCCGGTGCCGCGCGGCCCCACGAACAGGTACGCGTGGGCGAGGCGGTCGGCCGCCACCGCGCGCCGCAGCGTGGTGACGATCGGCTCCTGGCCCAGGAGGTCGGTGAAGCGCTGGGAGCGGAAGCGCCGG
>JAICQM010000175.1 GCA_025937875.1 Chloroflexota bacterium | reverse complement strand
CCACGCCGGCCGAGAAGGACATGCTCGGCGACGCGAGCCGGCAGGTCGGCGAGCGGATCCGCGACACGGTGGGCGAGGTGGCCGACAAGGCCGAGTCCTCGCTCGACGAGGTCGAGGAGAAGGTCAGCACCCGCTAGCCTCCTCCCTTCCCACGCTTCCGAGCCCCCGGCCTCCCCGCGAGGTCGGGGGCTTTCGTTCGTGGGGCCGTCGTTGGGGCTTGCGGGGCAGGTAGCTATCGGCCAATGCGTGGCCGATTGTGCGTGGGAGGCAGGCGACCGCCAGGCAGGACGCCTCCTGCGTCCCCGAACGCTGCCTGTGGCGCATATTCGGCCACTCAGGCGCCGATACCTACCTGTCCTGCAAACCGTGAAGCCTCGTTCAGGCCAGGCGGGCGCGGGATTCCCACCACGGCGCGGGGATCGTCGCGGCGAGCTCGGCGGCCCGGGCGGCGGAGGCGGCGGAGCCGGTGACCCAGGCGTCGACGAGGGCGGCGGAGGCACGCATCAGGGTCGTGGCATCGGGTTCGGCGGCAGTCTCGGCGACGCGGGCGGCGGCAGAAGCGGCGAGGTCGGTGCGGCCGGCGTCGAGCCAGGCACGGATCACGGTCTCGACCGCACCGGCGAAGTGCGGGTTGCTCATGGGGATGATGGCGTCGACGAGGTCGTCGGGTGGCACCGGCACGGGCGATCCGAGCGCCCCGGCTCGCCAGACCGCGATGGCGCCCTGGAGCAGCCGCCCGTAGGGCGACGGACTCGGCGGGAAGTGGGGCGCCGCATCGGTCCACCAGCGGTCGTAGCGCTCGATGAGGCCTGCGTCGCGGCGCTCGGCGGCGATCTGGAGCACCACGACCCAGGTCCGGAACGCCAGGCGCTGGTAGGCGTTGCGCTCGCCGAGCTCGATGGCGCGCAGGCCGGCCGCGAGCGACGCATCCCACTCCCCGACCAGCCAGAGCGTCTCGCAGCGCGAGTACTCGCCCCAGCCGCGCTGCTCGGTGAGGCCGTGGGCAGTGGCCAGCTCGACCATCGCGTCGAGGCGGGCCAGGGCAGCGCGCGGGGAGGTATCGGCCTCCATGACGGCGCGCACGCGGCCGGCGACGGCGGCCAGCGGCCACCGGCCCAGCTCGAGGGCGCGTGCCTCCAGCACGGCCCACTCGGCGGCGTGGACGATGCCGAGCTCGTCGCGCGCCGAGGTGACGTGCTCCAGGATGTCGAGCTCGACCAGCGGGTCGGCGCCGGCGGCCGCGGCCTGGGCGGCATCGGCCTCCTCGAGGACCCCGTCCGCGATGCCGTTGGCGCCCAGCGACCAGGCATGGAGAGCGTGGAGGCGGGCCAGGGCGGGATCGGTCGACGAGCCGCCGAGCAGGCCCAGCGCCTCAGCACAGACCGATGTCGCCTCCGGGAACCGGATCTGCTGCATGTACGCGCGACCGAGGGCGTAGGTCGCGCGCTCGTACTCGGCGGCGGAGGCCGGGAGGTCAGCGGCGAATGCGGCGCGGGCGGCCTCGATCTCACCGATGCCCACGTCCAGCTCGGCGCTGGCGGCCAGCACCTCGCCCAGCCGCAGGCGGCGGCGCGCGGCGTCCAGGGGAGCTACCGCCGGCGTGAGCTCGGCGGCACGCCCGAAGAGGCGGCGTGACGCCTCGAGGGCAGAGAGGCGCAGCGCGGCCTCGGCGGCCCGCTCGTACCAGTGCGCGGCGTCGGCGGCGAGCGTGGCGCGATCCGGCAGGCCGGCGGCACTGAGGGCGGGCAGAGCGTCGAGCGCGGCGGCGTGATGCTCGGCAACGCCCTCGGCCACGACGTCGGCGCGGTCGCCGGCGGTCGCCGCGAGCCACTCCGCCATGGCGACGTGGAGGCGGGCCCGCTCGGCACGGGCCAGCGAGGCGTAGCCGGCGTCGCGCAGCAGGGCGTGGCGGTAGGCGTACTCGTCGCCGGTGATCGGGTCGTCGAGCGGACCCTCGACGAAGGCGCGGCGGCGCAGCGCCTCGAGGCCGCCGTCGAGCCCGGCCAGGTCGAGCGGATCGAAGGCGCCGCGCGGGATCCGCCGCCCGGCCACGGCGCCGCGGCGCGCCACCATGCGGGCATCCGGCGGCAGGTCGTCGAGCTGGGCGGCGTAAATGGCGTGGACCGTGGGCGGCAGCGTCACCTCGTCCGGCGCCACGGCCAGGCGCCAGGCGTCCGTGTCGCGAATGAGCGTGCCGACCGAAGCCCACGTTCGCAGCAGCTCCTCGATGAACAGCGGCGTGCCGTCGGAGCGCTCGGCAATGGTCGCGACCAGCGTCGCGGGAAGCGCGTCGCCGACGAGGGCACGGATGAGGTCGGCGGCATCGGCCACCGGAAGCGGGCCGAGATCCAGCCGCTCCGCGCTGGCGCACCACTCGGGTGCGGTCTCGAGCAGGCTGGGACGCGCCGTCGCCACGACCAGCCGCTCGCCCTGCCCGGCCCGGTCCAGGAACGCCAGCAGGTCCCCGCCCGCCCAGTGCACGTCCTCCACCAGCCAGACCGATGGCGCTGGCGCGGCCGTCAGGGCGTCGAGCGCCGACAACCAGGCGTCGAAGCGGGCATCGCGCTCCCCCGCCAGGTCGCCGCCGGAGCCGGCGCCCTCGACCGATGGCTCGGTGAGCCGGCGCACGGCGTCGAGGATCACCGCCGCCCGGGATGGCGGCACGTCCGCATCGGTCAATGCGGCGGCGAGGTCGCCGCCGGCGCTCTCGAACAGCTGCGCGACCGTCTCGTAGGGGGCGGTGCCCTGTGGGCGGACGCGGGCGTTGAGGACGGTCGCCGGGGTACGGGCCGCGAATTCGGCCAGGAGGCGGCTCTTGCCGACGCCGGGTGGCGCCACGATGAGGCATCGGCCATGGCCCATCGCCAGCAGGCGGGCGAGCTCTTGCTCGCGGCCGAGGGTGGGAGCGCGGAGGGCGCCCAGGGCCTCGTCGCGGCTGGGCTGCGGGCGGACGCCGGTGGCCTCCCAGGCGCGCATCGGCTCGCCCTTGCCCTTGAGCTCCACGGTACCGATGCTCCGCGTCTCGATGTGCTCGGCCACGGCCAGGTGGGTGAGCTCGCCGAGGAGGACGGTGCCCGGCTGCGCGGCGGTCTGGAGGCGGGCGGCGGTGTTGACGGTGTCGCCGGTCACGCGGCCGGCGTCCGGCCCCTGCGTGGCATGGACGACCTCGCCGGTGTTGACCCCGACCCGCAGCTGGAGCGTCAGGTCGTCGAGGCCGAGGCGCGCGTTGATCTGCTCGATCGCGCTCAGGAGCGCCAGGCCGGCGCGGGTGGCACGTTCGGCGTCGTCATCGCGGGCGCGTGGCGCGCCGAACACGGCCATCGCCGCGTCGCCGATGAACTTCTCCAGCACGCCGCCGTAGCGGGCGATCGTCTCGCGGACGCTGGCGAAGTAGGCGTCCTGGACGGTGGCCACGTCCTCCGCGTCGAGGCGCTCGGAGAGTGGCGTGAAGCCGACGATGTCGGCGAACAGGACGCTGACGATGCGCCGGTCGACCTGCGCATCGGGGCGGGTGGGAGGCTCGGGCACGTGGCCACTCTACGTTGAGCGGGCAAGGGTGCAGTGGTTTGTCACGGGCCGTCTGTTGCACGCGGTGAGCCGTAAGCCGAAGGACGAGGCGCTCCTTCGTCGTGGGTTGCACCGGGTGAGACGGGTGACGAGGGAGCACGCGCTCATTCGTCGGAGGGTTCACCGGGTGAGACAACGTGCCGTTCGGCACGTGGCATGCGACGGCCGGGGGCGGAGACTGAACGCACGACACGCAGCGAGAGGCAGGCATGAGCCAGCAGCAGACCGGCGTCGACATCGTCGCCGCGGCACGCAGCAACGACAACTACCGGCGCGAAGTGCTCACCGGCGAGCACGAGCAGGTCGTGGTGATGACGATTCCGGCCGGCGGGGAGATCGGCGAGGAGGTCCACGACGACACCGACCAGGTCCTCGTCTTCGTCGAGGGCAGCGGCGAGGCGCAGCTCGACGGCGTGTCGTCGCGGATCGGCCCGAACGACCTCGTCTTCGTGCACGCCGGCACGCGGCACAACTTCCT
>JAICQM010000012.1 GCA_025937875.1 Chloroflexota bacterium | reverse complement strand
CTGCCGTACAGGACCGAGCCGATCTGGTACTCGGCGGGCGCGGTGAGCTGCACCGCGCTGCCGGCCACCACCGCCGCCCCGTTGCGTTGCCAGGCCGCATCGGTGATCGCCGGCAGCTCGCTCGGACAGCCCGGATCGGGCTGCGCAACATAGGTGGCGGTGAATGTCGCGGCACCGCCGGGAGCGACGACCTGGTGCGCCTGGGAACCGCCATCGGACCACGAGTCGAACGCATACGAGGTTCCCCCGAGCACCTGCGGTGATGGCGCCGAGATGGAGTTCTGTGACCCGACGATCACCGTCCGCGTGAAGGGCGTCGGCGCCGGCGCGGCGCCCCCGACAGTGAGATTGAGCCCGGCTGGCACGGTCCTGAAGGTCAGGTCGACCGTTCGCGGATCGAGGCGGCGCACGACCGTGGCGCCGGCCCCGGACGTATCCGAGACCGTGGCGGTCAGCTCGAGGTACGAGGGATACTCATGGTCAGGGGCATCTACGGATCCGCTCGCCGTGTTCTGCCAGCTCGTGATGGGGTGCTGGTGGCAGGTGGCCCCGCTGCAGTGGAACAGGACCAGGCTCCAGTCGATCTCGTGTGAGAGGTCGCCATCCTGCGCATCGGTCGCCGTTGCCGCGAAGCCGATGTCGTCGCCGACCGCCCACGTCGTGCCCGCCGCCGGGGCCGTGATCACGAGGGCGGGGAGCGCGTTGTCGACCTGGACGGTCACCGTGGCGACATCGGTGTCTCCCGGTGGATCCTGCACACGGACGTGGGCGCGATGCTGACCAGGCACCGTATAGGTGTATGTGGGCGCCGGGCCGGTCGCGTCATCGAACTGCCCGTCGTCATCGAGGTCCCAGGCATACGTCAGCGCCTGCTGCTCGGGGTCCGTCGATGCCGAGGCATCGAAGGAGACCACGAGCGGCGCGGGGCCGAGCGACGGGGTCGCGCTCACCGCCGCGTTCGGTGGCAGGTTCGCCGGCGCGTACCGGATTCGCCGGATCTGCCCTCCGAAGTCGGCATAGTACAGCCACCCATCCGGCCCCATCTCAATGCCGACCGGCTCCTGGGCATCGGGCTGGAACGCGCTGATCGTCGCCGGATCCGGCACGCCACCCGCCCCCGCCGTCATGACCCAGATGCAGTTGCGGGAGTAGTCGGCGCCGAACAGCGCCCCGGCGTACGCACTGGGGTACGCCGATCCACCGTTGAACGCCACACCGGTGATCGATGAGCTGACCGGCGCGGGTGGCGCGGCGGGTGGACAGTCATCCGGCGGCGCGACGTCGAGGTCGTGGCGATAGGCGAAATGGGGCGCCTGAACCCCGCCCGACCCGTAGAGCGACTCGCAGATGCCCAGGTTGGCGCCGTCATATCCGCCCTGGCGACCGGTGCCCTCGTAGCACGGCCAGCCGAAGTTCACGACCGACGCGGGAGTGGTGTCGACGATGCGGTTCACCTCTTCCCACGTGTTCCAGCCCACGTCGCCCACCCACAGCTCGGACGAGTCCGGCCTGAACGCCATGCGGAACGGATTGCGCAGCCCGGTCGCGATGATCCGCCGCGCATTGGCATCCGCGCTGCCGATCAGCGGATTGCCCGACAGGCCGCCCCCCGTCGCCGGGTCGATCCGAAGCACCGCGCCGTCGAGGGAGACGGGGTCGCCGGATGTCCGCAGGTCCTGCGAGCGAAGCGCGCCGCCCTCGGCGGAGGGTGGCGACTGCGATCCGCCGACGCCGACTGGCGGGTCCCCACACGGGTTGAGCGGATTCCCGTCCTGGCCGTAGTCAACGAAATTGAAGCTGGCGCCGTCCCCGCCGCTCACGTACAGCGCGCCGTCCGGCCCGAACGCCAGGTCGCCGACGGAATGGCTGGGGTACTGCTGGCACCAATCCTCGAGCATCACCGTCTCGCCGCTCGACACGTTGCCGGATGCGGTCAGCCGCGAGAGCCGGCCCGAGACCACGCAGCCGTCGCCGGTCGCGCCGGGCGGACTGGGACACCCATCCCCGGTCTGGCCCGGAGAGCCCCAGCGGGGCGCCGTCCCCCCGATGGCCGCGTCATGCGTGTAGAGGACGTAGACCCACGGCGTGGTCGGGAAGTCGGGATGGAGCTCGAGGCCCAGCAGGCCCCGGTCCCAGAAGTTGTGGACCTGCGTTCGCAGGTCGGCAAAGACCGAGGGTGTCGAATCGACCAGTGAGTCGAAGACGAGCACGCGACCGCTCTTCTCGGCCACGAACACCCGCCCGTCGGTGGCGAACTCGACCTGGGTCGGATTCGTCAGGCCCGAGAAGACGGCTTCGTCGACGAAATCGGCGGGGAGCGCGGTTGGCGCCATCCCGCCAGCCGTGGCCGGGGCCGGTGCGGCGAGCGCGGGCCTGGGTGCCGGGCTCAGGACCCACCCACCGACCGTGACGCAGGCCACCACGATGATCCCCCATCGGCGGCGGTCTGGACGCGGGGCAGCGGCTTGCGAGCGGGTCGTCATGCGGTCGGGGATGGACCTGCGTTGCTCGGGGGACATGCCGGCTCAGTACGGTGGTACAGCCCGACGCGATCGGCAGCCTCGGGTGATGTCGCGCATCAACACGAAGGGGACGCGACCCGTGGGACGCGTCCCCTTGATGTCCGTGCGGGATCTGGCAGCCAATCCCCCGGGTCGCTTACTTCTTCGGGTCGTCCGGCGGCGTCGTCTTCTTCTCGTCGCCGTAGAAGCACAGGTGGCTCAACCCGTACCACTTGCCGCTCTTTGCATTGAGTGGCGCATGGAGATGGTGGTCGCTGTCCTCAGGCGTCGAGTAGAGGAAGTTGTTCGCGTTCGGGCCACCCTTGACGGTGACCTTGTCGACCAGGAAGCCGGTGGCCGTGAACGCGAAGATCGGGCCGTCCGCCGTAACGGTGACGTCGATCGAGATCGATCCGCCCGGCACGGTGAGGCTGCCATCGACGATATCCCCGCCGAGGGGGTTCTCGTACTTGAAGCCGCCCTCGCAGGACGGGTTGCCGGCGACAAACTCGACGCTGGTCCAGTTGTCAGCCGCGACAGTGCTGAACAGCGCCAGCGACAGGATGCCCGCCAACGTCAATGCGCTGACTGCCTTGATCCGCATGGATCCCTCCAGATGACCACCGGGCCACCACGAAACCGCTCGGTGGTTCGGGTTGGCCGGTGAGGCGTCAGTGTTGCCCACGCACCGGTACCTGTCCAGTACTTTTGGCGCATACGGAGGCGCCACCCGGTGCCTCCAGGCACCACGGGCTAGGTCACCGGGCCGATGATCTCCACGGTGCGCACCCCGTCGACGCCGGTCCCCACCGAGATCTCGGTCGCGACGGCGTTGTTGGTCTCGTCGGTCTCGACGAACCAGTCGAACGGATCGGCCACCATACGGATCACGTAGTGGCCATCGGGCAGCTCAGGGATTCGAATGGTCTGATCGAACATGGATGACGGATATCTGTCCCCCCAACCGACCGAGAGGCCCATGTGCACGCCCATATCGAGCTGCCCGCCGCAGCCGCGCGATCCGTAGTGGTGGGACGCCGGTGCACCGGGCAGGCCGCCGTCCACCTGATCGGTGTCGAAGAAGCAGAAGCCGGCCTTGACGACCTCCCCCAGGACCGTGCCATCCATCGTCTCGACGCGGTGGGACTCGACCTCCTTGACGTGCCAGTGGTCGTGGCCGTCGCCGCCCCAGACGAGCGTGCCCTGCGTCTCCCGCTGGCTGAACAGCCCGTCGGCGTCGTCGATGCGCTGCGTCACCGTCCAGTCGTCGCTGAGCGGATGGGCGCGTGTGGCGCGCACCAGGAAGGCCCCTTCGCCGATGTTGGTGATCATGGCCGGGAAACGGACGGAGATGCCGCCGGTCTCCGTGATGCCCACCGTGATCTCCTCCAACGGGCCCATGCTCAGGTCCGGGTAACGCGGCGCGACCGGCTCGGCGAGCGGGGCGCTGTCGTCGGGCCGCAGGACCACGTACAGGGCGGCCAGAGCAACGACGATGAGGATGAGAGCCGTGGCGATGACGGTGGAGCGTGACCGCCCCCCGGCGGCCGCCGGGCGGGTGCGCCGGCTCACCGGCTGGTGCGCGGATACGGGTCGGGCATGGGCGGAGAGTACCGGGTCAGCGAGCCGGCGTGGCTCCTCGCAGCGCGTCCCCGAAGAGGGTGGGCAGGCTGCTCAGCAGCTTTGACCGCGCCCACATCGGGCCGAGGCGGACGGCTGCCGCTGCGCGGTGGGCGTCGACATCGGTATGTGGCCCGAACAGGATGACCCGCGACCCCTGCGCCCGTCGCTCGTGCAGGACGACCTCCCAGCCGGGCTCGCGAGCGCTCCAGTCGACGAGGAGCAGGTCGAACGATGCAGTGGCCGGCAGCTCGGCGGGTGTATCGACGCGCAGGATGGAGGCGGAGCCGGCGGCGCCCTCGATACGGCTGAACAGCAGCAGATCGGGCAGGATGACAGCGGCCCTCACTCGGGCCGGGCCGCCTCCGGCGGCGGTGGTGCCGGGCGCGATACCACGGCGTCGGGCGTCACCGTCACCGCGTTCTGGCCAGCGTGACCGTTGGTCGGCGGGTGGAGGTGCCCGTTCCCATTCGTGGTCACGTGCCCATTGGCGCCATCGGTCACGAAGCGCGCGATCCGCATCGGGTAGATCCCGACCACCACCGGGGCACGGACCTCGACCGAGAGCTCCAGGCCGATCTCGTCGCGGCTCCACAGGTCCGCGATCTTGGTCGCCTCGCGTTCCGGCAGGCCGATGAACGCCGCCTCGCCGTCGCGCTGGATGCGCCAGATGGCGTCCGGCTCGTCCAGCGCGAAGCGCCGCCGAAGCTCGGCGATGGGCACGTATGGTCGCGATGTGATGAATCGGCGGAGGCTCGATGTGCTCGGCCGTTTGCTGCCAGTCATGGGTGGTGGGCCAAGGATACGCTTCACGTCCGAGCGCCGCAGCGGTGCCTCAGCCCCCTTCCCCGAAGAGGCTGCGCACGACGAAGAGCACGTTGGCCGGCCGTTCCGCCAGTCGGCGCATGAAGTACGGGTACCACTCGGTGCCGTACGGGACGTAGACCCGCATCCGGTAGCCCTTTTCGATCAGCTGACGCTGCAGGTCGCGACGCACGCCGTACAGCATCTGGAACTCGTAGGCGTCCGGACCGATGCCGCGCTGCGCCGCAGCGCGCGCCACCGCCTCGATCATGGCGGGATCGTGGGTGGCCACGCCAGGGTACGCATCGGCCTCGAGGAGGGTTGTGACGAGGTCGACGAACGATGCGTTGATCGCGACCCGGTCGTGCCAGGCGATCGCCGCTTCCTCCGCATACGCGCCCTTGCACACGCGGACCCGCACCCGGGCCGCGGCGAGCTGCCCGACGTCACCCGCCGACCGATGCAGGTAGGCCTGGATCACCGGCCCGATCTCGTATCCCTCGGCGCGCAGCGCGCCCACCACCTCGAGCGTGCGATCGGTGTATGCGCTCGACTCCATGTCGACGCGGACGAAGACACCGTGCCGCCGGCCAGCCTCCGCCACCGGGCGCAGCACCTCCAGGCAGGTTGCCGTCCCCAGGTCGAGGCCCATCTGGGTCAGCTTGAGGCTGACGTTGGCATCCAGGCCCTCGGCGGCAATCCGCTCGATGGTGGCCACGTAGCTCGCCGCCGCGCGATCGGCGGCGGCCCGATCTGCGACGCTCTCGCCCAGGACGTCAATGGTCGCCATCGCGCCGGCCGCTTGCAGCGCACGGACGGCGGCGACTGCGTCCTCGAGTGTCGTGCCCGCCACGAAGCGCAATGGCATGCGGCGCAGGAAGGGCAGCCGCAGCGATACGCGCCCGATCCAGCGCCACTCCGCGAGCCACAGGAAAAGCGCGCGGAGGATGGTGGCGACCATGGCGTTCAGCGGCGCCCGTGGCTCCAGCCGCGCGCCCGCTCGACCGCGGCGCGGATGAGGTCCTTGCCGGGGATCGGCTGGTCCCCGTAGACGCGCGCCGCCAGGCCCATGGGTCCGTCCCACTCGGGGTCGATGTCGGCGCCGTCGATGCGAATCATCGGCGAGCCACGCATCCCGAGCAGCTCGGCATCCGCCTCGCTGCTCACCGCCACGAGCTGGATCGGCGTCTCGAACGCGTCCTCGGTCAGCACCTCGACCAGGCGCTGGCGGGCCTCCATTACCGCGGGGTCGCCGTCGCGATAGAGGAGCTCGACGCGCACCGCGCTACGAGGCCGCGAAGAAGGCGGCCAGGGCCGCGAGGGCGGCCAGGGCGAGGACGCCGGCGATCCAGAGGCGACGGCGCTCGTCCGGGGAGGGGCCGGGCGCCGGCGACCCGCTGCCCCGCCGTCCGCGGCCGCGCCAGGCGTTGTAGCGCTCGACGTTGGCGTCGCGGGTCTGGTGTGACCGATACGACTGCCAGGCCGGCCAGCCGCTGACCCATGCCCCCGCCGCGGCGAGCGCGGCCGCCAGAAGCCAGACGAGCGGGCTCACGCGCTCGCCTCCCCCGCCGCCGCGGCGTCGATCAGCCATGACGTGCGGGCGGCGTGGACCCGGCCCGCAGGATATGCATCGTCTCCATCTCGGATGGCGCGCAGGGCCTGTGCCTTGTCGGCGCCGGTGACGACGAAGAGGGCTTCGCGCGCGGCATTGATGATCGGATAGGTCATCGTCATCCGCCACGCCGCCTGGCTGGGGGCCCAGTTGCCGACCACCCATCGGTCCGACTCGTCGAGCGCATCGGAGTCGGGAAAGAGCGACGCGGTGTGACCGTCCGGACCCATCCCGAGCCAGATCAGGTCGAGTGCCGGCGGCCGGTACCCGCGCGCGTCGAAGGCTAGGCGGATCTCCGACTCGTATGTCAGCGCAGCGCCGTCGAGGTCCGGTGACTCGGCGGCCATGCGGTGGATGCGGTCGTGGCGAACGCCGGGGAGCTGGGCAATGAGCGCGTGGTACGCAACCCCGAAGTTGGACTCGGGGTGGTCGGGCGGCACGGCCCGCTCGTCGCCCCAGAAGAACTCGACCCGGCTCCACTCGACCGCTCGCACGCGCTCCGGCTCGAGCAGCAATGGGTACACCGCTTTCGGCGTCCCGCCACCGGAGAGCGCCACGCGGAAGATGCCGCGCGCGTCGATCGCGTCGCGAGCCGACGCGATGAACCGGTCTGCGGTTGCCATGGCAACGGCTGCCGGGCTGGGCAGCGTGGTGAACTCGTGGTGCTCGGCCACGTCAGTCATCCTGGCGGGCCCGTCCGGTCGGGACGTCCACGGCGCGCGCGGCATCGAGGAAGACGGCAGCCGCCCGCAGCGCGCTCTCGTACACCCGCTCGTTGCGATCGAGGACGAGGTCGGCCGAGAGCACCTCGGCCTCGGTGATGGCCTCCATCGTGACCCGACGCAGCAGGGCGGTCATGCCGTCGGCGTTGCTGGCGACCGTCGCGAGATCGCTTTCGCGATCGACGATGAACTCGGCCGCGCCCGTCTCGCCCAACGACCCGAGGCGGACGCTCACCAGCTCGCCGGGGGGGACGTCGGCGGTGGCGACCGGCTCGATGAGCAGGTCTACCATCTCGTAGCGTCCCTCGAGGCGCAGCCGGAGCCGCCCCTCGCCCAACGGATCGACGGTCTCGTATCGTCGCCAACCCAGCCGCGAGGCGATCCAGCCCGCATACAGCAGCGACGCGCTCAGCGGGCTCAGGACACCGGGTGCGATGTCATCCGCGTCCAGCTTCTCGGAACGGCGCCCTCCGGGCGGTGCGCTGGCGTATCGGACGTGGAGCCGCGACAGGTTGGGGAGATAGCGCCGGAAGCGCGGCGCGTCGAAGAACTGGGCGGTGAGCTCCTGCCACCACGCCAGGCGGCGCCAGGTCAGGTCGCCGACCCCGCTGCGCCGGCGCAGGGTCGTCAGCCGTCGCATGCCGGCCAGCAGGTCGTCGAAGTCGGACGAATCGACGATGACCCGGTCCCCCAGCTCGACCAGCTGCTCGAAGACGGGGTCGGCAAATGGCGGATGGCCGGGCCACCAGACGTGGATCGGCAAGTCGTGGATGAGCAGCGGGGCCACCACGCCGTCGAGGTGCTCCGCCGCCTCCCCGTGGACGGTCAGGATCACCTCCTCGTAGCACACGCGCTCGTCGCCGTCCGCCGCCGGGTGGCAATGGGTGCTGATCCGGGCGTCGAGGCCCGACCGGCGCGCTCCGCGATCGGTGACGAGGACGATGGCACGGCTCGGATGGCGGATCCCGAGCGCCAGCATCGTCTGCACCACGCGCTCGGCGGCGGCCTCGTCGACGACCACCACGATCAGGTTGAGGACCGATGCCCGCGCGTGGGACAGGCCCTTCTCGGTGACGAGGGGCGTCTCGCCCTCGCGCTCGACGCCGATGTTCCACAGCTCCGCCAGCCGCGCCTCGATGGCGCTGACCGACGTGCCGCTTGCCTCCCAGACCGGCGTGGCGAGCGTCTCCGCCTCGCCGAAGCGCATGAGGCGCCGATGCACCGCCTGCGTGCGGCGCGCCCGACGCGCCTTCGGCTCGGCCGTCGCTCCGCCTCGGGTCACGGTCGCCGCCACTCGCGGCCGTCGCGCTCGAGCAGCTCGTCGGCGGCTGGCGGGCCCCAGGTCCCGGCGCCGTAGAAGTGGAGCGGGCCCCCGTCGCCCGCCTGCCAGGTGCCGATGATCGGGTCGAGGATCTCCCACGCCCGCTCGACCTCGTCGTTGCGGGTGAACAGGCTCGGGTCGCCGACCATGGCATCCAGCAGGAGCGTCTCGTAGGCGTCCGGCGAGTCGACCGCGAAGCTCGACCCATACCGGAAGTCCATGTTGACGCTTCGGATCTGCAGCCCCTGCCCCGGCACCTTGGCGCCGAAGCGGAGGAGGATGCCCTCGTCTGGCTGGACCCGGATGGCGAGGATGTTGGGCTCGATCTGGGGCATGCCGGCCCGTGCGAAGAGGGCCAGCGGAGCACGCTTGAACTGGACGCTGATCTCCGTTACGCGGGCCGGCATCGCCTTGCCGGTGCGCAGGTAGAAGGGCACGCCCGCCCAGCGCCAGGAGTCGATCGCGAGCTTCAGGGCGGCGTACGTCTCGGTCTGCGAATCAGGTGCCACCTCTGGCTCGTCCCGGTAGCTGACCACCTTCTCGCCCTCGACCCAGCCCGAGACGTACTGGCCACGGACCGTGGCCGCCGCGACCTCGCCCGGCGACATCGGTTTCACAGCGCGCAGCACCTTGAGCTTCTCGTCGCGCAGGTCCTGGGCCCTGAACTCGACCGGTGGATCCATGGCGAACATGGCCATGAGCTGCAGGCCGTGGTTCTGGACGATGTCGCGCAGCGCGCCGGTGTCGTCGTAGAACTCGCCCCGGCCCTCGACCCCGACCGTCTCGGCCACCGTGATCTGCACGCTGTCGATGTAACGCCGGTTCCAGATCGGTTCGAAGAGGCCGTTGCCGAAGCGGAAGACCGCGAGGTTCTGCACGGTCTCCTTGCCCAGGTAGTGATCGATGCGGTAGACCTGCTGCTCCTCGAAGACCGATCCGATCTCGCGATTGAGCCTCCGGGCACTGACGAGGTCGGAACCGAACGGTTTTTCGACGATCACGCGCGTCCAGCCGCCGGTCGCGCCGCTGCGGCCGCGCGACGCCGCCAGGCCGGCATGGTCGAGGCGCTCGACGATCTCCGGGTAGAGGCTGGGCGGCACGGCCAGGTAGAAGAGCCGGTTGCCGGCGGTGCCCCGATCGCGGTCGATGCGGACGAGGCGCTTCGCGAGCGCCTCGTAGGCCTTCGGGTCGTCCAGGTCGCCACGGTGATACTCGATCCCCTGGCTGAACGACTCCCAGATGCTCTTCTTCACCGGTCGGTTGCGGCTGTGCTTGTCGATCCCCTTCCGCAGCTGATCGCGGAACTGGTCGTCGGAGAGGTCACGCCGTGCGAAGCCGACGACGCTGAACTCGGCGGGCAGCAGCCCGCCCAGCATGAGGTTGTAGAGCGCCGGGCCCAGCTTTCGCTCGGTCAGGTCGCCGGTCGCTCCGCAGATGACCATCGTGCACGCCTCGGGCTTGCGCTCCAGTCGAAGACCCTCGCGCAGCGGGTTGGCACGCGCCGGCGGTGGCTCGCCGTTGCGGGCGGCAGGATCGGCGTCCGGTTCGGTGGCCGAGCGGGCGGGGGCCGCTTGGGTGGTCATCGCTTGCCGTCGCCGCCGTCCCGTTCCACGACCGCGTGGCCGCCGAACTCGTTGCGCAGCGCCGCCAGCACGCGATCGGTGAACGAGTCCGGTTCGCGGCGGCTGCGGAAGCGCTGGATGAGGCTGAGCGTGATGACCGGGGCCGGCACGTCGTGGTCGATGGCGTCGAAGACCGTCCAGCGCCCCTCGCCGGAATCGGCGACGAAGCCCTTGATATCCTCGAGGTCATTGCCCTCCTTCTCGAAGGCGTTGCCCGCCAGGTCGAGGAGCCAGGACCTGATGACCGATCCGTTCTGCCACATGCGGGCGATGGCGCCGAGGTCAAGGTCGAAGTCCGACGCGTGCAGGATGTCGAAGCCCTCGCCGTATGCCTGCATCACGCCGTATTCGATCCCGTTGTGGACCATCTTCACGTAGTGCCCGGCGCCGGCGGGTCCGCAGTACAGGTAGCCGCCGTCAGGCGCCATGTCGCGCACCATCGGCTCTACGGCCTCGAACGTCCCGCGCTCGCCGCCGATCATGGTGCAGAAGCCCACCTCCAGGCCCCACACGCCGCCCGAGACGCCGAAGTCCAGCCAGCCGATGCCCCGTTCGGCCAGGGCCGCGGCGCGGCGCTGCGAGTCGTGGAAGTTGCTGTTGCCGGCATCGATGATCACGTCGCCGGGCTCGAGCACGGTGGCAAGCTGGTCGATCATCTGCTGCGTCGGCTCGCCCGAGGGCACGCTGATGAGAACATGCCGCGGGGTCGCCAGCAGGTCGCGCAGCCGCTCCATCGGTTCGGCGACGCTCACGTTGCCGGCATTCTCGGCCTCCGCCGCCACGTCCAGGGAGACCTGCTCGGTGCGGTTCCAGGCCACGACCTGGTGGCCGCTCCGTGCGAGGCGGCGCGCCATGCCGGCCCCCATGCGTCCAAGTCCGCAGATACCGACCTGCATCCGGATCCTCCGCTCGTGCTTGTCCTGCGACCCTCAGCTGCTGCCGAGGGAGGCTTCGATCATCGCCTCCAGGCGCGTCACCAGGTCCCCCGCCTCTGCGCCATGGAGCCGGAGTGCTCGCCGGCCGCGACGTTGCAGCGACCCCATATCCCCCAGCGCCTGCGCCGCGATGAGCGTCCCGAACGTCTGATCCCAGCCGGGGATCGGCAGGTCGCGCGACGGATCCGCGGTCAGCTGCAGGAAGACGCCGCTGTCCGGGCCGCCCTTGTGCAGCTGACCGGTGGAATGGAGGAAGCGCGGCCCGAAGCCCAGCGTGGTGGCAACGCCAAGCGAGTCGCGGATCCGCCCACGCAGGGCGCCCAGCCGCCGCTCCAGCTCCGGTTCCTGGGGCAGGTAGGCAAGGATCGCCAGGTAGTCGCCTTCCCCCAGCTGCCCCAGCAGCTGGCGCACCGCGCCGTCGACGGTGACCGGCTCGTCGCCGAGTGCCGCTGGATCGGCGTACGCGGCCAGGCCCGGCTCGGCGACGAGCGGCGAGGGAGACGGGAGGCTGCCGTTGGCCGCGAAGGCGTCCAGCAGGTCACGCGTCGCGTCCTTGGACTCCTGGACGTTGGGCTGGTCGAACGGATCGATTGCCAGGACGATCCCGGCGGCCGCGGTGGCGACTTCCCAGCGCACGAACTCGGCGCCGACGTCGTACGGGTCCGCCAGCTCGAGGTGCTGCCCCTGATGGCCACGGTCCATGAGCTCGCCGGCCACCGCGCCAAGCGCGCCGCGATCCCCGGCGAGGCTGAGGAACACGAAATACCGATCTGCCCCGTATGCGCTCGCTTCGCCGATCGGCTCCCGAACGACCGGGATGATGCCGGTGCCCGCCTTGCCGGTGCTCTCCGCCACCAGCTGCTCGATCCAGTCGCCCAGTGGCGCGAGACGATCGCTGGTAAGCAGCGTCAGCTTGTCGGCACCGCTCCGAGCCGCCTCAGCGATGGCGGCCCCGAGCGCCAGCCCCGGGTTGTCGAGTGCGGGCCGCCGGCAGGCCTCGGCCATGCCGCGCGCGCGGTCGAGCAGCACCTCGAGGTCGACGCCGGCCAGCGCGGCCGGGACGAGGCCGAAGGCCGACAGGGCTGAGTAGCGCCCGCCGACGTCGGGCGGGCCGTCGAAGATGGCGCGGAACTCCTGCGCGCGCGCCAGCTCGGCCAGCGAGCTGCCGGGATCGGTGATCGCGACGAAGTCGAGTGCCGGCACCTCGGCGGCCATCGCGGCATGAAAGGCGTTGGGTTCTGTCGTCGATCCCGATTTGCTGCTGACGCAGAAGAGGGTCCGGGCCGCCGTCGCCCACGACCGGAAGCCGCGGACGACGTCCGGGTGGGTCGAATCGAGGATGCGGAGCTCGAGCCCGTCGCCGTGCGGCGCACCATCGGGCCCGGCGAACAGGTGAGCGAACAGGTCGGGCGCCAGCGAGCTGCCGCCCATCCCGAGCACCGCGGCCCGCCGGTAGCCATCGGCGCGGACGTCGCGCGCCACGTGCCCCAACTCGTCGATCCGGCCCCCCGTCTCGTCGGGCAGGTCGAGCCACCCCAGCCACGCCGCGATCTCCTCGGCGGCCTTGCCGCTGGCCTCCCACAGTGAGCCGTCACGCTCCCACAGGCGCTCGGCGACCCGCTCCTCCTCCCAGGTCGCCAGGCGAGCCGCGACCGCGTCGCCGAGCGCGACCGTCATGCGGGCGCGAGGGCCGCGCGCTGGCTCTCGATCGACGCGATCAGCTCGTCGAAGCTCTTCCCGAACGACGCGACCCCCTCGGCAATGAGCTCGTCGGTGACGCTCCGCATCGTGATGCCGCAGGCCTCGACGGCGCGGATCGCGTCGCGGGCGTCGTCGACGTCCCGATCGATGGTGCGCTCGACGCGGCCATGGTCGATGAACGCCTCGATCGTCTCGATCGGCATTGTGTTGACCGTGTCGGGGCCGATGAGCTGCTCGACGTACATGACGTCGCGGTAGTCGGGATTCTTGGTGCTGGTGCTGGCCCACAGGCAGCGCTGGACCTGTGCCCCGGCGGCCCGCAGCTCGGCGAACTCGGCGCCCTCGAAGATGTGCAGGTACGACTGGTAGGCGAGCTTGGCGTTGGCGACCGCGGCGCGACCGCGCGCCTCGAGCGCCGCCCGGGTACCGAGCTCGTCGAGCTGCTTGTCGACCTTGGTGTCGACGCGCGACACGAAGAAGCTCGCCACCGAAGAGAGGCGCCGCAGGTCGCCGCCGCCCGCCAGCCGGCGCCGCAGGCCGGCGAGGTAGGCACGAGCGATGCGCTCGTAGACCGCCACGCTGAACATGAGGGTGACGTTGACGTTGATGCCCTCGCTGATCGCCTGTTCGACGGCCGGAATGCCGGCCTCGGTGGCGGGGATCTTGACGAAGCAGTTGGGGCGGTCAACCCGCGCCCAGAGGTGTCGAGCGCGCTCGATCGTGCCGTCCGTGTCATCGGCCCAAGCGGGCTCGACCTCGATGCTGGCGAATCCATCGGTCCCGCCGGAGGCGTCGTAGACGACGCGCAGGTGGTCGCAGGCGGCCTGGATGTCGCCGACGGCGATCTCCTCGTAGATCTGCTGGTTGTCGTCGCCGGCCTCGAGCTCCCGGCGGATGAGGTCGTCGTACTGCCCCGTGGCGACGGCTTTGCCGAAGATGGTCGGGTTGCTCGTGAGGCCCCGGATCCCCTTGCCGATCAGCTCGTCGAGCTTGCCGCTCTCGTGCAGGTCACGGTCGATGAAGTCGATCCACGGGCTCTGCCCCTCGCGATCGTACAGGGCCTGCAGGGCGGTTCGCGCCCCGTCGTTTCGATCCGTCATGAAGCTGGCTCCTATTCCTTGCGGCCCGCACCGACCTCGACCGGCGAGCGGCCACCGGCCGCGTCGCCGACGAGCTGGCGCGCCGCCGTGACGATGTGGGTGGCGTCGATGCCGGCCGCGGCCAGCAGCTCGCCCGGGGTACCGGAGCCGGGCATGATGCGCACCGCGAGCTTGACGACCCGCGAGGCGACGCCTGCGTCGGCGAGGGCCTCGAGGACGGCGTCGCCGAGGCCCCCCTCCGGCCAGTGATCCTCGACCGTGATGATGCGGCCCGTGGCTTCGGCGGCCTGCCGCAGCGTCTCGACGTCGATGGGCTTGACGGTGTACGCGTCGATCACCCGGGCGCTGACGCCCTCGGCAGCAAGCGTCTCAGCCGCCGCAACCGACTCGTGGAGGGTGATGCCGGCGGCGACGATCGTCACGGCGTCGGCATCGGTCTGGCGCACCACGCGCGAGCCACCGATGTGGAACGCCTCGTCGGGCGGATAGAGGACGGGCGTCTTCTCGCGGGTCGTGCGCATGTAGACGATTCCCGAGCGATCGGCCATCTGCGGCACCAGTGCCGCCGCCTGGTTGGCGTCACCGGGGTACAGGACCGTCGAGCCGTGAACCGCGCGGTAACTGGCGAGATCCTCGAGCGCCATCTGCGATGGCCCGTCCTCACCGATGCTGACCCCGGCGTGCGAGCCGGCGATGGCCAGGTTGGCCCGGCTGACGGCGGCCATCCGCACGAAGTCGTAGGCGCGGCTGAGGAACGCGGCGAACGTCGCCGCGAACGGCTTCCAGCCGCGCACCTGCATACCGATGGCGGTGGCGATCATCTGCTGCTCGGCGATGTACACCTGGAAGAAGCGCTCCGGGTGCGCCTTGGCGAACTCCTCGGTATAGGTCGAGTTGCCGACCTCGCCGTCCACCGCGACGACATCGCCACGCGCCGTCCCGAGCGCCACGAGGGCGTCGCCGAACGCCTTGCGGGTCGCCTCCTTCGTGCCGAGCTCGTAGCGCGGAAGGGCGAGCGCGCCGCCGCCGGCAAAGCGATGCGGTGCCTTGGTCGATAGCGGCTTGGCCACGTCGACGTGGATGTCGCGCACCCCGCCCAGCTCCGCGATGGCAGCCTCGGGGTCGGCCAGCGGCTTGCCGTGGAAGCCCTCCTTGTTGGCGACCGCGTCGACGCCGGAGCCCTTCACCGTCCTCGCCACGATCAGCGTCGGCGCGCCGGCGGTCTCGACCGCCTTCGCATAGGCGCGGTCGATGGCCGCCGGGTCGTGTCCGTCGATCTCGATCGCGTGCCACCCGAATGCCTTCGCCCGCCGTGCATAGGCATCCAGATCCCACTCGTGCATCGTCGGTCCGGTCTGGCCGAGCCGGTTGACGTCGATGATGGCGGTCAGGTTGTCGAGGCCGTGGAAGCCGGCGTGCTCGAACGCCTCCCACATCGATCCCTCGGCCATCTCCGAGTCGCCACACAGCGCCCAGACCCGGTACGGCAGGCGGTCGAGCCGCTTCCCGGTGAGGGCCACGCCAACAGCGATCGGGAGGCCCTGGCCCAGCGAGCCGGTGGCCACGTCGACCCAGGGCAGGACCGGCGTCGGATGCCCCTCGATCCGGCTGCCGAACCGCCGGAAGGTGAGCATCTCCTGGTCGCTGATGGCGCCGGCCGCCTTGTACATCGCGTAGAGGAGCGGCGACGCGTGGCCCTTGCTGAAGATGAGGTGGTCGTTGTTCGGGTTCTCGGGCGCGCCGAAGTCGTAGTGGAGGTACTTGGCCATCAGAACCGCCATCAGATCCGCGCCGGACATGGACGAGGTCGGATGGCCGGACTGGGCGGCGTCCGAGGATCGGATGGAGTCGACGCGGAGCTGGAGTCCAAGCTCACGCCACTGCTCGAGTTCAGCCTGGGTGGTCATCGCGCGCTCATGCTCCGCAAGTTGCCTGCCGTCATCTGTTCGCTCCATTCTACGGCCGCCTGGGTTCCGGGCTCCGTCCACTACACTGGCGCGTCATTGGCGTTGGCACCGACGCCCGGTACCGAGGGGAACGTGGCACTCCCGAGCAGCGCGACACCACGTCGCACAACCGGCCGATCTCGCGTCCTGGATCTGCCAGCACTGATCCTGCTTGCCGGCACGCTGGCCAACCTTGCCGTGATCTGGATCCCGGCCGTGGTCGGGTCCGTGGATGGCGGCTGGCACCTGGGTGCCGCGTCCGACCTGCTGGCGTACCTGACCGACCCGGATGCGACCGTGCATCGATACCTCGAGCCCTTTTGGAACCCGATCCCCAACCTGACCGGTCAGATCATCCTGACCGGTCTGCTCGCGTTCCTTGAGCCGGTGATGGCCGAGAAGGTGTTCCTCACCGGCTACGTGATCGGTTTCGTGCTCGCGTTCCAGTACTTCGTGCGCGCCGTCGCCACCGAATCACGGTGGCTCGTGGTGCTGGCCGTCCCCCTCACCCTGTCGGTCAATTTCGCGTGGGGCCTCTACAACTTCGTCTGGTCGCTCATCCCCTTCCTGGTGGCGGCCGGGTACCTGCTGCGCCATGGCACCCGGCTGGCGTGGCCACGGGCCGCCCTCCTGGGAGCGATCCTGCTGGTGATCTACTTCTCGCACCTCGTGTCCTACGTGGAAGCGGTGCTGCTCATCGCCTGCGTTGCGGTGGCCGAGCACTGGGCCGACGTGGCACGGCTCCGCGTGCGGCGCCTGGCACGACTGGCACCCCTGGCCGCGGCCGTGCTGCCGAGCCTGGTGCTCGCGATTGGGTTCGTCGTTGCCAACGGCACCGAAGGATCGGAGTACCGACGCGCTCTGCCGACGCTGCTGGCGGGCCTGCCATCGCTGGCGTGGCCCCTGGTGACGTTCGACCGATGGGAGGCCGCGTTCACCAGCCTGGTGGGGCTCACCATCGGGGGGCTCTGGCTGGCGGCGGTGCTGGCGCGCCGGGGCGGGGCGCCGCATCGGCACGTCGACGGGCTCCTCGTCTACGCGCTGGTTGCGACCGTGGCGTATCTGGCGGCCCCGGAGGCGACCGGGACCGGCGGCCTGATCAGCGAACGGCTCGCGCTGTACCCCGTCATCGGCGTGGTCGGCTGGCTGGCCGGGCAATCGCTCCCCGCGTGGTCACCGCGGGCCACCGCCGTCGGCGTCGCGATTGCCATGGCCGGGCTGCTGGTGATCCGCTGGCCGGCGTACCAGGCCATGGGCCGCGACTACGTCGACTACCTGTCCGTGGCGCCCTGCATGGCGCCCCATGCGACCATCGTGCAGGCCAACGCGTGGCAGGCCAACCCCTCCTCCCTCGGGCGCATCCAACCGCTTGTCCACGACGCGGGCCGGCTGGCGGCCGAGATCGAAGGCCACGATCTGGGAACGTTGTTGTCGACGTTCCCGCTCTCGCCGCTTCGCTACCCACCGGCGATCGACCCGTTCGTGCACCTCTTCACGGCCAAGGGGGGCGACTATGAGGTCCCGCCGCGGCAATCACCGCTCACCTACGAGACAACCACCTCCGGGCGGGTCGACTACGTCGTCCTCTTCGGCCTCACCAATGCCGAGCCGGCGACGCTGGCGCATCCGGCATGGCGGGCGCTGGCGCACGAGCTGGCGGCCGGGTACCGCCTCGTCGCCCGCTCCCCGGCCGGGCTGGTGGACCTGTACGAGCGAACGGCCTCGCCACTGGCCGCGACCGGGGCGGCGCGTCGGGCGGAGCCGGGTGCGGCGAACTGCAGGCTGCCCTGAGGCGAGACGCCATGCCCGGGCCGGCGGCATCGGCTCGGCGGGCATGAACGACGGGCGGTCCGGTTGCCCGGAGACCGCCCGTCGAGTGACGCTGTGGGATGGCGGGGCGTGCTAGTCGCGCATCATCCGGAAGCAGTCGGAGCAGTACACCGGACGCGCCCCGGTGGGGCGGAACGGCACCTGCGTGTCCTTGCCGCAACGGGCGCAGACCGCGTCGTGCATCTCGCGCGGACCGCGATCTGCATAGCCGCCGCCCGCGCCGTAGCTCGAGCCACCGCCGGCGGCGCGGCGCTGTGACCGACAGGACGCGCAGCGCTTGGGCGCGGATGCGAAGCCCTTCTCGGCAAAGAATGCCTGCTCGGAGGCGGAGAACACGAAGTCGATTCCGCAATCCGCACAGGTGATCACCTGATCGGTGTAGGCCACTAACGGACCCTCCCACAAGAGTTGGTTACCACGTCGGTGACGGCCCGTCAGTACGCCGGCCCGGGATCCTGTCGCGCCCCGGAGCCAGCCATTGGACGTGGTGGGGAGGAGTAGGAGATGAGCGTGGCGTCGGTCACGGGTCGAACCGACCTGCGGCGAAGTATACGCACGGCCCCCGCCTGCGCAAGAGGTTACGATCGGCCCATGCGGACGCTATGGCTGGTGATCGGTCTCGTGCTCGTCGGAGCGGGGGCGGTCTGGGTCGCGCAGGGGCTCAACCTGCCGTTCGCCCCCGGCAGCTTCATGACCAGCGACCCGACCTGGCTCGCCATCGGCGCCCTCGCGGTTGCCGTCGGCCTGTTCCTCGTCGTCCGGGGCTGGCGCACCCCGCGCACTACCCGCTGACGGCGATCTCCACGCCGGCATCGGACATCGCGCCCAGGGCGTCCTCCCCGTCGCCGGGCGCGAGGTCGACCGCAGCCACGGCATCGGCCAGCAGGACCGTGGCGAATCCCAGGCGCACCGCATCCAGCGCGGTCGCCTTCACGCAGTAGTCGGTCGCCAGCCCGCACACCCGGACCCGCGTGATTCCGCGGTCGCGCAGCAGTCCCTCGAGCTCTGTCGGGCGCTCCGCCCCGGTGACGGGGTCGCGCATCGTGAAGCCCGAGTAACCGTCCTCGCCGTTCGACCCCTTGCGCACATGCGGCGCACCCGCCGGCAGGGCGAACGACGGGTGCAGCTCCGCGCCCCACGTGCCACCGACGCAATGCACCGGCCAGGTACCGCCGTCGCGGGCGAAGTGCGGCGTGGACTCGGGATGCCAGTCCTGGGTCGCCACGATCAATGCCCCCGCCTCGGTCGCGCGCCGCACCTCGTCATTGACACGCGGCACGATCGCATCGCCGCCGGCCACGGCCAGGCTCCCCGCGGGGTCGGCGAAGTCGTTCTGCAGGTCGACCACCACCAGCGCGGTGGTCGCGTCGTACGCGGTCACGCGCCCATCGTAGTCCGCGAGCGCGAGTCCTACTCGCCGGCCACCGGCGGCGCGTCGCCGCGCGTGGTGCGAAGCGTGATCTCCGGCAAGCCGACGATGAGGATCACCGCGCCCAGCGCGGCGGCGACCACGCCCAGCCACATGGCGTGGCCGATCGCGATCGAGAACGCCTGGTGGATGCCATCCACGATGTTCGGGATCAGCGGCTCGATCTGCGGACGCAGCGGCTCCGGCACACCGGCCAGGATCTGGGCCCCGAGATCCACGCCCACGCCGGTCGTCTCCGAGCCGAGCGAATCGGCCCCACGGGCCGCGAAGGCGTCGACCACGGGCCGCGGCACGCCCGCCGCGGTCAGCTGTCCGGGAAGCTCGGACACCAGGCTGGAGCCGAAGATCGTCCCCGACAGCGCGAGGCCGATGGATCCGCCGACTTGCCGGAAGAACGTCAGCGTGCTGGTCGCGGCGCCCAGCATCGCCGGCGAGACCGCGCTCTGGACGATGATCGTGAACACCGCCATCGTCGGCCCGATGCCGAGCCCGGCGGCGAACATACCGGCCCACAGTCCGGTGACGCTGGTGTCGGCGGTCAGCGAGGTGAGCATGAACAGACCCATGCCGGCCAGCACCATCGCCGCGGAGACCAGCCACTTGTAGCGCCCCGTGCGGCTCACCAGGATCCCGGAGCCGATCGAACCCCCGATGACGCCCACCATCATCGGCAGCATCTGGTAGCCCGACAGCGTCGCCGACGAGCCCTCCACGAACTGGAACCAGCGCGGGATGAAGATGATCCCGCCGAAGAAGCCGAACGTGATGAGGCCGGTCGCGGCCAGGGACGAGGCCACCACCCGGTTGCGGAAGAGCGACAGCGGCACGATCGGCTCGACGGCCCGCGACTCGACCCACACGAAGACCGCCGTGAGGACCAGGCCCAGGAGGATCAGGCCGCCGACCGATGGATCGGTCCAGTCGCCGGTCTGCTTGTTTGTCAGGCCGATGAGGAACGGCACGATGGCGGCACTGAACACCGCGGCGCCGAGGTAGTCGATGCTGCGGCGCCGCTCGGGGTGGGCGGTGTGGGGCAGCAGCCGCCAGAGCACGACGAGCGCGACGATGCCGATCGGGAGGTTGACGAGGAAGATCCAGTGCCAGCTGATGCTGTCGGTCAGGAAGCCGCCCAGCGCGGGACCGATGAGCATGCTGATCCCGAAGACGCCGCCGAACAACCCCTGGTACTTGCCACGCTCGCGCGGGCTGAACAGGTCACCGATGATCGCCAGGCTGATCGGGAAGATGGCGCCTGCGCCGAGGCCCTGGATGCCGCGGAACAGGATGAGGTGCCACATCTCGCCGGACAGGCTGCTGAGCAGCGACCCGACGAGGAACAGGCCGACGCCGAACATCATCAGGGGTCGCCGGCCGAACTGGTCGGACAGCTTGCCGTACATCGGTCCGGTGATCGTGCTCGTCAGGAGATAGACGGTGACCGCCCACACGTAGAACTGGTTGCCGCCGAGGTCGGTCACGATGACCGGCAGGGCGGTGCCGACGATCGTCTGGTCCAGGGCGGACAGGAAGAGGGTCAGCATCACCGCCCCCAGGATCTCCATCCGGGCACGCTGGTCGACGACGTCGGCCACGGCGTCGACGCGGGGCAGGGCGGTAGTGGCGCCGCGGGTGGCGGCCGAGTCGCCGGTCATGCGCTTTGATGCGCTCCTCGTCAGGGGGCGGGCGGTGAGCTGGCCGGCTCGACGGTGGCACGGACGTCCCGGATCGCGCGCAGGAGGTTCTCCTGCCGCTCGGGAGTCATGGCCTGGATGAGAGCGGTGAGCTGCGAGCGGTGCAGGTCGCTGAGCTCGCGGACCACCTCGCGTCCGGCATCGGTCAAGCGAACCAACACCCGGCGCCGGTCCAGGGCGTCGTGGGTGCGCTCCACGACCCCGCGCTCCTCCATGCGGGAGATGATCCCGGTCGCATTGGGAAGCGAGACGCCCATGTGGTCGGCGAGGCGGGTCATGGAGAGCGGGCCCTGCCCGTCCAGCACGGCGAGCACCTGGAAATGGGTTACCGACAGGCCGCGTTCCTGACAGCGCTCGGCCCACATGCGCTTGGCACGTGTGAGCAGCGGTGTCAGCTCATCGATGATGGTCTCGGCCAGGGAGGCAGCTGTATCGGTCACGGCGGGCAATGATGCCCGCCTGAACTATTCACGTCAAGCGAATGGCTCTCGCAGCGTGAATGATCATCACTGGAGCGTTCGGCGGTTGAAGGCCCAGATCCCCAGCGGGAAGCAGACGGCCAGGATGCCCACCGACCACAGGATGGCCGGAACCGCGGCCGGCCCGCCCGTGCCATCGAGGGTCAGGCTGCGCACCGCGTCGATGACGAGGGTCATCGGCTGCCGGTTGGCGAACCACTCCAACCAGTCGGGCATGGTTGCCGTGTCGACGAACGCGCTGCTGACGAACGTCAGCGGGAAGACGGCGGCAAAGATGATCCCCTGCAGCGCCTCCGGGGTGCGCACCAGCGCACCCATGGCGACCCCGATCCACGACAGCGCGAAGCCGAACAGCAGCATCAGGCCGACAGCCCCCACGCCGCCCAGCACACCACCGGACGGCCGGAAGCCGACCGCCATGCCCACCAACCACATGATCGCCACCGCCAGCGTTGCGCGCAGGAGATCGGTCAACGTGCGCCCGGTCAGGACCGATGACTGCGACATCGGCAGCGACCGGAAGCGGTCGATCATCCCGTTCTTGAGGTCGTTGGCCAGCAGGACGCCGGTGTAGATGCCGGCGAAGGCGATGGTCTGGACGAAGATCCCGGCCATCAGGAAGTTGATGTAGCTGTCGCGCGGCACGTCGATGGCGCCGCCGAAGACCAGGCTGAAGAGCAGCACGAACATGATCGGGCTGATCGTCACGTCCAGCAGCAGCTCAGGCGTGCGGCGGATGTGGATGAGGTTGCGCTTCACCATCTGCCATGCATCGGAGAGCCACGTCCCGATGCCGGCAGCCGCAGGTTCGCGGCGCGTCGTGGCGGTCATGCGGGCACCTCGTCCAACTCGCGCACATCGACGCTGCTGGCGGCCTGCATGTCGGCGTCGGGATGCTGGCCGGTGAGGACCAGGAACACGTCGTCGAGGGTGGGGCGCCGGACGCCTGCGTCGTCGACCGCCACGCCGGCCGCATCGAGGGCACGCACGGCGCGGGTCAGGATCCCGTCGCCGCCGTTGACGGCGATGCTCACGTGGCGCTGCGGCGCGTCCACCTGCGGCTCGCCGCCCAGGGAGGCGATGGCGCGCGCGGCGGCGTCGAGCTGATCCGAACGGGCGATGGTGACCACCAGGCGCTCGCCGCCGACGCGGGCCTTCAGCTCGTCGGCCGTCCCGCGGGCGATGACCTGCCCGTGGTCCATGACCGCGATCTGGTCGGCCAGCCGATCCGCCTCCTCGAGATACTGGGTGGTGAGGAGGAGCGTCGTGCCGCCGGCGACCAGCTCGCTGATGAGCTGCCACATCCCGAGCCGGCTGCGGGGGTCGAGCCCCGTGGTCGGTTCGTCGAGGAAGAGGATCGGGGGCTCGGCGACGAGGCTGCCCGCGAGGTCGAGGCGGCGACGCATGCCGCCCGAATAGGTCTTCACCGGTCGGTCGGCGGCGTCCTCGAGGTCGAAGCGCGCCAGGAGCTCGCCGACACGGCGCCGGACGGTGCTCCCCGGCAGGTGGTAGAGACGGCCGATCATGTCGAGGTTCTCGCGCCCGGTCAGGAGCTCGTCGAGCGCTGCGAACTGGCCGGTGAGGCCAATGCGCGCACGCACCTCGGCCGGGTGCGTCCGCACGTCGACGCCCGCGCCGGTGGCCTCGCCACCGTCGGCGAGGGTGAGGGTGGCGAGGATGCGCACCGCGGTCGTCTTGCCGGCCCCGTTGGGGCCGAGGACGGCCAGGATCCGGCCCTCGGGAACGTCGATATCGATGCCGCGCAGGGCGTGCGTCTCGCCGAAGTGCTTCTCGAGGGCGCGTGCCCGGATCACGGCCGTGTCCGAATGGGTCATGAGGTCGGCAGCCTGCAGTAGCGAATGGTTCGTTCGATCGGTGGACGGGAATGATGCCCGATGTTCCTGACAACCGCAGTCAGGAGCTGATGCTCATTTCCAGTCCGCACAGCTGAGACGGGTCGGTCGGCCGATTCTCATCGGTGGTCCCCGTCGCCGACGTATCGTGCGCGTGATGGACCGATCGCTCCTCTCCGCCGGCGACCTCGCCCTCCGCCCCGGCCGCGGGCTTCGCGCGCCGTGGCTTCTCGAGGCACTCGCCGAGGAGGCTGGATCGTCCGGCGCGGCCCCGCTCGCCGCCGACACCGAGACCGATGTCGCGATCGTCGGCGGCGGTTACACCGGCCTGTGGACCGCGCTCCAGCTCACCGAGCGGTCACCGGACCTGCGCGTGACGGTCGTGGAGGCGGACATCTGCGGCGGTGGGGCGTCGGGGCGCAACGGCGGCTTCGTCAATGCCTGGTGGGACGAGATCGGGACGCTCGTGTCGCTGTTCGGCCCCGATGGCGCGCGCGCGGCGGCCGAGGCGAGCGCCGAGAGCGTCCATGCCATCGGAGCGTGGTGTGCGACGCACGGCGTCGATGCCCACTTCCGCACCGGCGGCATGCTCACCGTCAGCACCACCCCGCAGCACGATCGGCGCGTCGTGGGTGGGGCGGCACTGGCACGCGAGCTGGGCTCGCCAGGGGCCCTCGACGAGCTCACCCCAGACGAGGTCACCGCCATCTGCCGCTCGCCACGCTTTCGGGCCGGCGAGCTCATGGCCGACGCCGCGACCGTGCACCCGGCGCGTCTTGCACGCGGCCTGCGCCGGGTGGCGCTCGAACGCGGCGTGATGATCCACGAGCGGACGCGCCTCACGAGCATCGGCGAGACGGGCGGACCTCGCGTCGCGCTGGCCCTCGAGTCCCCCGTCGGGTCGTTCCGCCTGCGCGCCGGCCAGGTGGTGCTGGCCATGAACGCCTGGATGGCCGCCTGGCGGCCGTTTCGCCGCTCGCTCCTTGCCTGGTCGAGCTATCTCGTCCGCTCCGAGCCGATCCCCGATCGCGTGGCGGACGAGCTCGGCTGGACGAGCGGGACGTCGATCGTCGACGCGCGCGCATCGGTCCATTACCTCCACGTGACGCGTGAGGGGCGGATCGCCTTCGGCGCCGGAGGCGGCCGCCCGGGGCTGGGCGGCCGTATCGGTCCATCCTTCACCGACGATGTGGCGGCCGCGCAACGTGCCGCCTTCGGCTTCCGCTGGTTCTTTCCCACCCTGGCCGACGTCCGATTGACCGATGCCTGGGGCGGACCGATCGACGTCTCCCCCGACCATCTGCCCCGGTTCGGGACACTGCCCGGCGGCCGCGTCCATTACGGGTTCGGATACTCCGGCAACGGCGTGGGTCCGTCACACCTTGGCGGACGCATCCTGGCGGCGCTGGCACTCGAGTCCGACGAGCCGGTCACGCGCCTGCCGATCGTGCGACCCGTATCCCGACGGATGCCGCCCGAGCCGCTGCGATACGTCGGGGCGCGGATCATGCGCGAGGCGATGATCCGGCGCGAGGACACCGAGGAGGCCGGCCACCGCGCACCCTGGTGGCTGCGCCAGCTGACCGCCGTCCCGCGCCGTCTGGGCTACCGACTGGGCCCAGAGGCGTGATCCACCGTGACGGGTCCGGTACGCTCAGGTGTCAGCAGTCGAGCGACGGCGCCCGCCACCGCCGCGGCAACGCCTGCCAGCGCCACGCCACTGACCCGATCGAGGTCCAGTGATGGCGTGCCCAGGATGAGGATCGGAGCCAGCATGAGCAGGAAGGCGAGCGTGCGGAGGGCGGTGCCACCTGCGGCCCGGCGACGAGCGAGGACCAGGGCAAGCCAGCAGAGCGCCGCGCCGGCCACGATCCCGCCGCCGAATCCGCCGAAGACGATGATCGGGATCGCGACGAACTCCTGGTCCGGAAATGCGGCACCCGCGTACAGGTAGCCAAGCCACCCGGCCAGCACTCCGCCGCCGGCTGCTCCGGCCCCGGTCGCCAGCCCGGCGAGGACCGGCCCGCCGGGGTCGCCGCGTGAGCGGATGGAGCGCCGGTGCCTGGAGGGTGCAGGCCGCGTCACCGCCTATTCGGGATTCGGGAAGATGCGCCGCAAGCGCCGGTAGGCACGAGCCGCCGCATCCTGCCGGCCGCGCAGCCACTCCGGCTCGCCGGGAGCCGGCCCGAGGTCGTAGCTGACCTCGGCCTGGTCCGGCTGCGGACGAGCGTCGGGTGGCGCCAGGGAGCCGCCCGTGGCGGGGCGCGGTTCCTCGCGGCGCTCCAGGCCGGCGATGGCCGCGGCGAGCTCGTCACCACCGGGCAGGGGGCGTTCAGGCCCATGCGCGGCGGACGAGGCCATCTGTGAGGGCTCGGAATCGGAGGCGGCAGGAGGTGGCGCTTCTCGCTCGGTGGGGCCAACCGAGCTCGCCGGAGGACTGACGCGGGACAGGTATGCCCTGACGGCCTCCACCTCCGATTCGTCCCAGCCCTCCTCGGCCGCAACGGCGCCGAGACGCTCTTCGACGTCCTCGTAGGCGGCGTCGGCGGGGCTGGGCGTCGGCGGGGGTGGGGGCTCCGGCGCGACCGGACCCTGCCAGCCGGCCACGCCGGTCTCGAGCTCGGCCGCCCACTCGTCCACCTCGTCCGACGACGGGCCTGCGAGCCACATCAGCTCTTCCTCATCGACAGGTTGCGTCGGGCCGGCAGCTGCCGGACCAGGGGTCAGTGCAGCGGGCCCCGGCTGGTGGAATTGCGGCTCGGGCGCGAGCGAGGAGTCCTCTGTCCGCGACGAGTCCGATTCGCGCGCGAATGCGGGCTCCGGCACTGCCTCACCCAGTGGTTCGGGTTCGGGCTCCGGCTCGGGCTCAGGTTCCGGTTCAGGCTCAGGCGCGGGCAGTGGTTCCGGCTCGGGCAGTGGTTCCGGCTCGGGCAGTGGTTCCGGCTCGAGCACCGGCCCAGGAAGCGGCGCCGGCTCGGGCTCAGGCAACGGTTCCGGCTCGGGCAATGGTTCTGACTCTGGCGCCGGCTCGAGCTCTGGCTCGGGCTCTGGCGCCGGCTCTGGCGCCGGCTCTGGCACCGGCTCTGGCTCGGGCACCGACTCTGGCAACGGTGCCGGCTCGGCCTCGGGCTCTGGCTCAGGTTCCGGTTCCGGCTCCGGCTCGGGCAGTGATTCGGACTCGGCCTCGGGCAATGGTTCCGGTTCCGGCTCAGCCTCGGGTGCGGTCTCATCGTCCGTCCCGACGTCGAGCCACGTGACCTCGTCGTCTGCATACCAATCGGGCTCGGAGGTTTCCGTCGTGTAGCCCTCCGGGATGTCGAACGTGGGCTGCAGCGG
>JAICQM010000055.1 GCA_025937875.1 Chloroflexota bacterium | reverse complement strand
CTCGGCTTCACCGGCCAGATCGAGGATTCGCTCGACGAGATCTCGAAGGGTGAACGGGCGCGAGACGAGTTCCTGGCCACCTTCTACCACGGCAACGGGCCCGATTGGCCCGGCCTGCAGTCGCTGGTCGAGAGCGGAACCCAGATCGGCTACCCGGTGATCGAGCTCGGGCATCACCCTGACAGTGGCGCGCCGGTGCTCGTCCGGATCGGCAAGTTCGGACCGTACGTGCAGATCGGCGAGGGCGACACGGCCGTCAACGCGTCGGTTCCCGAGGACATGCCGCCCGCCGATCTGACGCCCGAGCGGGCAATTGCCGTCGTCGAGTCCCGCGCGAAGGGTCCGGCCAGCCTGGGAACTGACCCGGCGAGCGGCCTCGAGATCTACGTCATGAGCGGCCGCTTCGGGCCGTACGTGCAGCTGGGCGAGACGCCGGAGAAGGGCAGCACCGAGAAGCCGCGTCGCGCCTCGCTGGCCGCCGACGACGACCCGTCGACGATCACCGCGGCCCGCGCGCTCGAGCTCCTCTCACTGCCGCGCGTGGTCGGCCGCGACCCGGAGTCCGGCGAGGAGATCGTCGCCAACTTCGGGCGATTCGGGCCGTACGTGAAGCGGGGCAGCGACTTCCGCTCGCTCACCTCGGACGCGCAGGTCTTCGAGGTCACGCTGGACGAGGCCATCCAGCTGTTCCGCGAGGAGAAGCCGGCACGGCGCGGCGCGTCGCGAACCGTGCTGCGCGAGATGGGCCCGCATCCCGAGTCTGGCGCGGCCATCCGCCTGCTCGAGGGTCGATACGGGCCGTACGTCACCGACGGGACGACCAACGCCTCGGTCCCCAAGGACGTCGACGCCGGCCAGCTGGGACTCGAGGCCGCGGTCGAGCTGCTGCGGGCGCGGGCCGCTGCGCCCCCGTCAGGACGCGGGCGGAGCGGCGGGCGGGCTTCGGGCGGGACGCGACGCTCCACACGGCGATCGGCGCCGGCGCGCCGGCCCCGCGCGTGACGTCCGCCAGGACGGCGCTGGAGGCGTTTCTGGCGGCGCTTCGCGGACGCAATGCATCGGACGGGACGATCACCGAATACCGACGCAACGCCGGTGAGTTCCTCGACCATCTCGCCGAGCGCGGTGTCGACTGGCGCGCGCCCGACCGAGCGACCGTCCGTGCCTGGCTCGCCTCCCTGGCCGATCGCCAGCTGTCCCCATCCGCGGTCGGCGGCCGGCTCGCGGCCGTGCGTTCCCTCTACCGCCACGCAGCGCGCGAGGGCCTGATCAGCGCCGACCCGCTGGCCGGAGTGCGCAGCCCCCGCCGCCCGGGCCGCCTGCCCCGCGTGCTATCGGTGGACGAGGCGGCGAGCCTCGTGACGGCACCGACTCGGGCAGCTCCGCGTGACGAGGCCCTGACGCGTCGCGATGCGGCCATGCTCGAGCTCCTGTACGCCACGGGGATGCGGATCAGCGAGCTCGCCGCCCTCACCCTGGGACGCGTCGACCTCGCGGCGCGGCGGTTGCGCGTCATCGGCAAGGGCAACAAGGAGCGGGAGCTGCTGTTCGGGGCGCCGGCCGCGGCGGCGCTGGGTGCGTACCTGGCCACCGCGCGTGGTGTCCTCGCTGCGCGTGCCGATGGGCCGAGCGAGGCGCTGTTCCTCAACGTGCGCGGCACGCCGCTCTCCGCCCGCGGGGCCCGGATGATCGTCGATCGCTGGGCCGCGCGCTCGGGCGTCCCGAAGCGTACCTCGCCCCACACGCTGCGCCACTCGTTCGCGACCCACCTGCTGGAGGGTGGCGCCGACCTGCGCAGCGTGCAGGAGCTGCTGGGCCACGCCAACCTGGCCACCACCCAGATCTACACCCACCTGTCGGACGCGTCGCTGCGCTCCACCTACCGCGCCGCGCACCCGCGCGCCGGACGCGCCCGCAGCTCGCGGTGAGCCGGGTCACCGGCGGGGCAGCGCAGCCCGGCGGGCCGCCGGAGCCCGAGCAGACCACCCCTGCCGCCAGCGGGGCGCGGCCGACGGCCGCCCGCGTCCTGGTCACCGCCAGCCTCATCCTCACCGTCGCCGCGCTCGCCAGCCGCTTGCTGGGCTGGATCCGGCTGCTGGTCATCGGCTCGCAGTTCGGCGCCAGCCGCGAGCTCGACGCCTATTTCGCCGCGTTTCGCATCCCCGACGCCATCTTCCAGCTGGTCGTCGCCGGCGCCCTGTCGGCCGCCCTGATCCCCGTCTTCAGCAGCTACCGCGCCCGGGAGCAGGAGCGGGAGGCGTGGCGGCTCGCGAGCAGCGTCATCAACCTCGTCGTCATCGCGCTCGCCGCCCTGAGCCTGGTGATGGCGATCTTCGCACCGCTCATCGTGCCCATCGTGGCGCCGGGCTTCGACGCCCCGACCACCGAGCTCACGATCCGCATGACGCGGGTCATGCTGCTCAGCCCGGTCTTCATCGGCATGGGTGCCGTCGTCAGCGGCATCCTCAACTCGTACGAGCGCTTCGGCGTGCCGGCCATGGCCCCCCTGGCCTACAACGTCGCCATCATCCTGGCCGCCATCGTGCTCGCCCCCCTGATGGGTGTCGAGGGGCTCGCGGTCGGGGTGGTCGTCGGCTCGCTGCTCCACCTCCTCATCCAGCTTCCCCAGCTGGGCCGCGTGGGGCAGCGATACGACCTGACCATCGGCCTGCGCCATCCGGGCGTGCGCCAGGTGGTGCGGCTGATGGGACCGCGGATGCTGGGTCTGGCGGCCGGACAGCTCAACTTCATCGTCTCGACGATCCTCGCCTCGGGGCTGCCGGAGGGAAGCGTCACCGCGTACAACTACGCCTTCCAGTTGTCGCAGATCCCGGTTGGCGTGCTGGGCGTGAGCGTCGCCGTGGCGCTCTTCCCGAGCCTCAGCCGCGACGCCGCTCTCGGCAGGGTGACCGAGATCCGGCGCCAGGTGGCCGGTAGCCTGCGGATCCTGGTCTTCCTGGCCGCACCCCTGACCGCGATCATGATCGTGCTGGCGCAGCCGCTGGCCGCCGTGTTCTTCCAGTACGGCCTGTTCAGCGCGCGCTCGACCGAGCTCACCGCGCGCGCCCTGGCGTTCTTCGCCATCGGCCTGGTGGCCCACATCGTGGTCCACGTCCTGACCCGCGCCTTCTACGCGATGCAGGACACCCGCACGCCGGTCGCCTGGGCCATCATCGCGGTAGCCATGAACGTGCCATTGATGATCGCCTTCGTCGGACCGATGGGCGTCGAGGGCCTCGCGCTGGCGCTGTCGCTCTCGGCGCTGGTGGAGGTCATCGGCCTTGTCTGGGCCCTGCGTCGTCGGATCGAGAGCATCGACGAGCGCGCCGTGCTGCGCTCGGCGGGCCGGTCGCTGGCCGGGGGCGTGGCCGCGGCGCTGGTGATGCTGGGCGGGCTGACGATGGCCGAGGCGTGGCTCGGCGGGGTCCTCCAGCACGGGTTCGGGCGGTTGGTCCTGCTGGCGGTGCTGTCGAGCGCCGGCATCGCCGTCTTCGCGCTCGTCACCGCCGCCCTCGGCTCCCCGGAGCTGGAGCAGGTGCGCGGGCAGTTCCGGCGCCGCCTGCGACGGGGGACCGCGTGATCCGCTTCCGCCCGGTGACCGATGGCGACGAGGAGACCTGGCAGCGCCTCCTCGGCGCGTCGGATGCCGGCGACTTCCTGCACGACTGGGCGTGGGCCGACGTGGCAGCCTTCGACGGGCAGCCACAGCGCCGCTTCGTCCTGGAGGACGACGGCGAGGTCGTCGCGCTGGCCGCGGCCCAGGTCCGTCAGCTGCCGCTGGGCCGCGCCTTCTGGTACGTCCCGCACGGACCGGTGCTCGACTACGCCCATCCCCGGGCGGCGGATCGCGTGCGGGGCGTGGTGATCGGCCTGCGGGAGGCGGCACGCCGAGGTCGGGCGGTGGCGGTGAAGCTCGAACCGCGCCTCGAGCAGGGCGCACCCGCCACGGGCCTCCTCGACCGCATGCGGCTGCGGCGCGAGCCGGCGACGGTGCAGGTCGGCCAGACCCGCCTGGTGCCGCTCACCGACGACGAGGCGCTGCTGGCGGGCTTCGACAAGGACACGCGCTATGGCGTGCGGCGTGCCGAGCGCGAGGGCGTCACCGTCCGGCGCATCACCGATGCCGGCGACGTCGTGGCCATCGATCGCCTTCACGAGCTGGTCACCGAGACGCAGCAGCGGGCCGGCTTTCCGCTCCCGACCCGCGCCCGCTACCGGCTCGTCTGGGAGCGGCTCGGCGGAGCCGGCAGGGCCCGGATCCTGGAGGCGTGGCACGAGGAGCGGCTGCTGGCGTCGGCGATGCTCGTGATCGAGGGCGAGCGGTCCTTCTACCTGTTCTCCGGCTCGCTGCGGGAGGCACCGGGCGAGACGAAGCGCTACGCCTCGTACGCGCTGCAGTGGGCGATGATGCGCGACGCGCGCGACCTGGGGGCGCACACGCACGATCTGTGGGGCATCGCCCCGCCCGGCGCGTCGCAACGGCACCCCTGGCACGGGGTCGGCCTGTTCAAGAAGGGGTTCGGTGGCCGCGAGGTGGTGTGGACCGGGACCTGGGACATGATCGTCGACCCCAACGCGTACCGCCTGCGGCGGGCTACCGGCATCCTGCGGGGAGGGCTCCGGAGCGCGCTGCGTGCCCCGGGGGCCCTGGTGCGGAGGGTGGGCCCATGACCGCCACCGCGCGCCGCATGGGCCTCGGTGCACTGACCGACGCCATCGGTCCGGAGCGCGTGGTGGGCATTCCGGTGGGCGAGGTCGCGGCGCTCGCCTACGACTCGCGCCGGGCCGCGCCGGGCACGCTCTTCTTCGCCGTGCCGGGCGTGCACGTGGACGGCCATGCGTTCGCGGCACGGGCGGTCGAGCAGGGCGCGGTGGCGATCGTGGTTGAGCGCGAGCTCGCCGGACTCGACGTCCCCCAGCTGGTCGTAGACCGCACGCGACGCGCCCTGGCCGATGCGGCCGACGCGTGGTACGGGCATCCCAGCGAGCGGCTGCAGGTGATCGGCATCACCGGCACCGACGGCAAGACGACATCCAGCTTCCTCGCCGTCGAGCTGCTGCGTGCCGGGGGCATGCGGCCGGGGATGATCGGCACCGTGGCCGCCGACGTCGGCGACGAGCGGCGGCCCAACGACGATCGGAACACGACCCCCGAATCGCTCGAGCTCCAGGAGCTGCTCGCCGAGATGGTCGCCGCCGGCAACGACGGGGTCGTGATGGAGGCGACGTCGCACGGGCTGGCGCTGGAGCGGACACGGAACTGCCGCTTCGACGTCGGCGTGCTGACGACGGTGTCGAGCGAGCACCTCGAGTTCCACGGCTCGCTGGAGGCGTACCACGCGGCGAAGGCGCTGCTGTTCGAGGAGGCGCCGCTGGCCATCCTCAATGCCGACGAGCCGACCTTCGACTACTTCCGCGCACACTCGCGCGACCGGGTCCTGACCTACGGGGTGGAGGCCGATGCGGACCTGCGCGCGACCGACCTGGCCGCCGGTCCGGACGGCACCCGGTTCACCCTCCAGGCGCCCGAGTGGCGGGGGAGCGTCCACCTGCCGATGCCGGGCGCCTACAACGTCTACAACGGCCTCGCCGCGCTGACCATCGCGCAGGCGGAGGGCGTCGATCTCGCGCTGGCGGCCGATGCGCTGGGCCGGACCGCCGGCGTGCCGGGACGCATGGAGCGTGTCGATGCCGGGCAGCCGTTCGCGGTGGTGGTCGACTACGCGCACACCGCCGATTCGCTGGCCAAGGTGCTCCGCACCCTGCGACCGATCACGCGCGGCCGCCTGATCGCGGTCTTCGGCTCCGCCGGCGAGCGCGACCCCACCAAGCGGCCGGCGATGGGGCGCGTCGCTGCCGAGCTGGCCGACCTGGTGATCGTGACCGACGAGGACCCGCGCCTGGAGCATCCGCGGGTCATCAACGAGGCGATCGCCGCCGGCGCCCGCGCCGCCGGCGCGCGCGACGGTGAATCGCTGGAGGTCATCGACGATCGGCGCGCCGCCATCGGCCGCGCGGTGGAGGTGGCGGGGGAGGGCGACGTCATCCTGCTCGCAGGCAAGGGCCACGAGGAGTCGATCTTCTACGGCACCGCCAAGCTGCCCTGGGACGACCGCCAGGTGGCGCGCGAGGCGCTGCAGGCGGCCGGCTGGCCCACCTCCGCATGAGCGCACTCCGCGCCTTCGTCCTCACCGACCGCGACGCCTGGAACGGCTTCGTCGAAGCGGCGCCCTACGCCGCGTTTCCGCAGCTCTGGGAGTGGGGCGAGCTGCGCGAGCCGTCTGGCTGGCGCCCCGTGCGCCTTGCGGTCGGGGACGATCCCGGCGCTCCGGTCGCCGGGGCACAGGTGCTGCTGCGCAGCGTGCCGGTCCTGGGCTGGCGGCTGGGCTACGTGCCGCGCGGCCCGGTCGGCGCCGTCGACGATCCCGAGGTATGGGCAGCGCTGCTCGCCGCGCTCCGCGCGCTCGGCCGCCGCGAGCGGATCGCGACCCTCAAGGTCGATCCCGAGGCGACCGCCGACGACCGCCTGGGCCGCGCCCTGCTGGCGCCGCCATGGCGCGCGGCGGAGAAGGTGCAGCCACCGAGCACCCGCATCCTCGACCTGTCTCGCAGCGAGGATGAGCTGCGCGCCGACCTGAAGCGCAAGCATCGCCAGTACGTCAACAAGGCGGAGCGTGACGGCATCACCGTCGAGTGGCTGGACGCCGCAGCCGACACGGCCACCACGGCGCGCGCGCTGGCGGACTTCTACCGGATCTACGCCGCCACCGCCGAGCGCGCCGGCTTCGTGGCCCGCGTCCCGGCCTACTACGAGCGCGCGTGGCGCCTCTTCGCGCCCGGCGGCCGCGCCCGGCTCCTCTTCGCCGTGCAGGACGGGGAGCGGGTGGCCACTCTCTTTCACTTCGTGTGCGGGCCGCGCGTCGCGGAGGCCTTCGGGGGCATGACCGATGCCGGGGCCGAGTCGCGAGCCAACTACCTCCTCAAGTGGGAGGCGATCCGCGGCTTTCGCACGGAGGGACGGGCCAGCTACGACCTGTGGGGCATCGCCACCGGCGGCATCGCCCAGTTCAAGGAGGGCTTCGGCGGCGAGGTGCGCCGGTACGTCGGGGCACGCGACCTGCCACTGCGAGCCCCGATGGACGCTCTCCTCCGCCTGGCTCTGCCCGCGTATGGCATCGCGCAGCGTGCCCGGCTACGCCTCATGGGCCGACGCCTGGTGCCGTCCGATGACTGAAGCTACGCCGCGCGGCGTCCGCGTCGTGGTCGCCGCCGACGCCGACCGCGAGCGCTGGAACGCCTTCGTCGCCGCCCGCCCCGAGGGCGATCCGCTCCAGGCCTGGTCCTGGGGCGAGTGTGCCGCGCTGGCCGGGGAGCCGCCGGTCCGCCTGCTGGCCGAGACCGCCGACGGGCGCGTGCGGGGGGTGGCACAGGCGCTGGTGCGCCCGGCGGGCATGGGCCGCAGCGTCGCCTACGTCGCCCACGGCCCGGTCTGGGAGCGCGAGGCGGCGGACGGCGGGCAGCTCCTCGGCGCCCTCCTCGACGGGCTGCACCAGGTGGGGCGCACCGAGCGCGCGATCGTGGTCAAGCTCGACCCGCGCGGCGTCCCGGGCGGCGACGAGGCGGCGATCCAGCTCGCCGGCTACGGCCTGCGCCGCGCACCGGACCTTCAGGCGCCGACCACCCGCATCGTCGACCTGCGCGATGGCGGCGACGAGCTGCTCGCCTCCTGGCACGCCGATGCCCGGCGCCTGTCGCGTCGCAGCGAGCGCGAGGGCGTGACCGTCGATATCGATCGCGGCGGAGACGCGGGGGCGCTGCGGGCCTTCCACGAGCTGCTGGAGGTGACCGCCGAGCGCTCCGACTTCCGGATCCGCGACCTCGCCTTCCTCGAGGCGCTCGCATCGGCCTATGCCGCGGTGGGTGGGTGGTACCTGGGCATCGCCCGCGTCGACGGCGTCGCCATCGCCGGGATGGCCATGCCGCGCCTCGCGGACCGCGCCTACTACCTGTATGGCGCCTCGCTGCGCGACGACGCCTACAAGCACAAGTACGGCACCTACGCGGTGATGGCAGCCCTGCAGCGCCAGCTGGCGGCCGACGGCGTGCGGACCCTCGACCTCTGGGGCGTGGTCGAGGCCGATGACGAAGCCGCCGACCCGGCGTGGCGTGGCTTCAGCGCCTTCAAGCGCACGTTCGGCGGCGAGCCGCTGCGCCACCCCGGCACGTTCGACCTGGTCGTCGATCGGCTGTGGGACACGCTCCGCGAGGGACGTCGCCGCCTGGTCGACCTGGTGCGCAGACCCGCCTGACGGCACGCGGGTGCTACGATGCGCCGACCATGGACCTGGCCCGCCTCCGGGCGGCGCCGGCGGCGGTCATCCAGCGCATCAGCCGCACCTCGGACCCGGCGTCCGGCACGCCCACCATCGCAGACGTCATCGCTGAGGCTCAGCGACACCGGCCGAGCATCAACGTCGGCCTGCTGGAGCGCGCCCACGAGCTGGCGGTGAGCGCCCACCAGGGCCAGCTGCGCGGCTCGGGCGAACCGTACGTCACGCACCCGGTCGCGGTGGCCCTCGAGCTGGCCGAGCTCCAGATGGACCCCGAGACGATCGCCGCCGCCCTCCTGCACGATGTGCCCGAGGACACCGACGTCACCCTGGCCGAGATCGAGAAGCGCTTCGGGCGGGAGGTGGCCCGCCTCGTCGACGGCGTGACCAAGCTGTCAAAGTTCGGCTCGGCGCGGACCATGGAGGAGCAGCAGGCGGAGAACATCCGGAAGATGTTCATGGCCATGGCCGAGGACGTGCGGGTCGTCATCATCAAGCTCGCCGATCGGCTCCACAACATGCGCACCCTCCAGTACCTGCCGGAGGAAAAGCAGGCCCGGATCGCGCGCCAGACGATGGAGATCTACGCCCCCCTCGCGCATCGGCTGGGGATGTGGCAGATCAAGTGGGAGCTCGAGGACCTCGCCTTCAAGTACCTCGAGCCCGAGTCGTACCGCAAGCTGGTCGACATGCTCGCCGACCGCCGCAAGGCGCGCGAGAGCTATGTCAGCAAGAGCATCGGCATCCTGCGCAAGGAACTCGGCAAGCTCGGCATCGAGGCCGAGATCAGCGGCCGTCCCAAGCACCTGTACTCGATCGCCAAGAAGATGGAGCGCAAGGGGGCCGAGTTCAACGAGATCTACGACATCCACGCCATCCGCCTCCTGGTGGAGGACGTGAAGGACTGCTACGCGGCACTGGGCGTGGTGCATTCGCTGTGGCGTCCGATCCCCGGCCAGTTCGACGACTACATCGCGGTCCCCAAGGCCAACATGTACCAGAGCCTGCACACCGCGGTCATCGGTCCGGAGGCGAAGCCCCTCGAGGTCCAGATTCGGACGCGCCAGATGCACGACGTCGCCGAGGCCGGCATCGCTGCCCACTGGCGTTACAAGGAGGGAAGCCGCGGCGACCGGCGCTACGACGAGAAGCTGGCCTGGGTCCGCCAGCTCATCGACTGGCAGCGCGAGGTCAGCGACGCGACCGAATTCGTCGAGGGCATCAAGCTCGACGTGTTCCAGGACCAGGTGTTCGTGTTCACCCCCAAGGGCGACGTCAAGGACCTGCCCGCCGGTGCCACCCCGCTCGACTTCGCCTACCGGATCCATACCGATGTCGGGCATCGGACGATCGGTGCCAAGGTCAACAACCGGCTGGTGCCGCTCGACTACAAGCTGCGCAACGGCGACATCGTCGAGATCGTGACCACCAAGGCCGCGCACGGCCCGTCGCGCGACTGGCTGAACATCGTGCGCACCTCCCACGCCCGCGAGAAGATCCGCTCCTGGTTCCGGCGCCAGCAGCGCGACGAGAACATCGAGCAGGGCCGCGAGCTGCTCGACCGCGAGCTGCGGCGCCTGGCCCACGAGACGCTCGCGTCGATCTCCAACGAGCACCTGGTCGAGATCGCGAGCCAGCTGCATTACCGCGAGCTCGACGACTTCTACGCTGCCATCGGCTACGGCGCCGTCTCGCCGGCCAGCGTGGTCTCCAAGCTCGACATCCACGACGACGCGGAGATCTCGCTCCCCGAGGTGGCGCCGATTGCCGCCGCCCCGTCGACGACCGGCGTCAAGGTCAAGGGCGTCGGCGACCTGCTGGTGCGCTTCGCGAAGTGCTGCTCGCCGATCCCCGGCGATGCGATCGCCGGCTACGTGACTCGCGGCAAGGGCGTGACGATCCATCGTGCCACCTGTCCCTCGGTCCTGTCGGAGCGCGACATCGAGCGCCTCATCGACGTCGAGTGGGAGAGCGTCGACGCACAGACCTACCCGATCACGGTGCGCATCGAGGCCATCGACCGGCCGGGGCTGTTGAACGAGATCACGAACGTCGTGGCCGAGCACAAGGTGAACATCGTAGCCGCCTCGATCGGGGTGGCCTCGGACGGCATGGCGGCCATCACCGCCACGCTGAAGGTCACGTCGCTCCAACAGCTGTCCCGCGTCCTGTCGCGCATCGAGCGGCTGCGCGATGTGACCAGCGTCACCCGCGAGGTGCGCTAGGCCGGTCTGACGGCGAGCGTATATACGCACCGCGAGCCGGCGCGTACACTCGCGCCATGAAGGGCGATCGGGTCGAGGCGGTGGTCGACACCGGCCAGGGCGGCACACAGACGTTCGAGATCGTCGCGACGCGCGCCGGCCGCCGCGTCGAGGTCACGACGGCGCGCGGCGTGGTCGAGGTCAGCGAGGTCACCCGCACCGGCACGCCGGTCCGCACCGGCCGCTTCATGGCCAGCCGGCTGGTGGCGCTGGTCGAGCATCCGGCCGCCGAGGCAAGCGACCGCCCGGTCGAGGTCTCCACCCGCCGCCGCATGAGCGCCCCCGAGACCTGACGCTCGCCGAACCAGCCGCCGCCGGCGGCGCATCGGTACACTCGCTGCCATGGCCGATCCCAAGCTGACCGCGCCGCGCGGCACGCGTGACCTGCTGCCCGAGGACGCTCCGTGGTGGGAGCGGGCGGAGACCGTGGCGCGCGAGCTGGCACATCGGTACGGCTTCAGCCGGGTCGAGATCCCGCTCTTCGAGCGCGTCGAGCTCTTCGCTCGCGGTCTCGGCGAGAGCAGCGACGCGGTCGAGAAGGAGATGTTCCGGGTCAGCGGTGCCCGCGGCAGCGACGAGGAACGCGCCGAGTGGGCGCTGCGTCCCGAGCCGACGGCCGGCATCGTGCGCGCCTTCATCGAGCATGGGATGCACGTCCGTCCCGGGCCGCTGCGCCTGACGACCATCGGTCCCATGTTCCGCTATGACCGGCCGCAGGCCGGGCGGTACCGCCAGTTCACGCAGTGGGACGTGGAGGTGATCGGCGATCCGGGCCCGGCCGTCGACGCGGAGCTGATCGAGCTCGGGCACCGCTTCTACCGCGACCTGGGCATCGCCGGCGTCGAGGCACGCGTCAACTCGATCGGTGATGCCACCTGCCGCCCCGCCTACCGCGAGGCGCTGGTGACGTACTTTGCGGCCCACACCGAGCGCCTGACCGATGACTCACGGCGGCGGCTGCATCTCAACCCGCTGCGTGTCCTCGATGACCGCCACCTCGATCCCGAGCTCGCCGCCGGCGCCCCGCGGTCCGTCGACCACCTGTGCGATGCGTGCCGTGCGCATTTCGAGACCGTGCTGCGCCTCCTCGACGCGCTGGGGTGCGCCCACGTCGTCGATCATCGGCTCGTCCGCGGGCTCGACTACTACACCCGCACCAGCTTCGAGTTTTACGTCGCCGGCCGGGAGGGGCAGCAGGACGCGCTCGGCGGTGGCGGCCGCTACGATGGGCTGGTCGAGCTGCTGGGTGGCCCGCCGACGCCGGGGATCGGCTTCGGGATCGGCCTCGACCGCACCATCCTGGCCATGCAGGCCCAGGCCGTGCCGCTGCCCGCTCCGCCGCCGCTGGTCGCGGTAGTTGGTGCGACCGATGACGGCGTCGCGCGCCTCAGGGTGGCGGGCGCGCTGCGCGATGTGGGCATCGCGGTTCGCCCCGATGGCTCGGCGCGCAAGCTCGGGAAGCAGATCGAATCGGCGGTCAAGGCCGGGGCACGGTGGGCGGTGATCGTCGGCGAGGGCGAGTTGGAGCGCGTGGCGCTCAAGGACCTCGCCAGCGGCGAGCAGCGCGACGACCTGGACATTCCCGCTGTCGTCGCCGCGGTTCGGCTGACCTGACCGAAGGGCTG
>JAICQM010000046.1 GCA_025937875.1 Chloroflexota bacterium | reverse complement strand
CGGCGACGACGACCAGAGCATCTACCGCTTCCGCGGGGCAGCGCTCGGCAACATCCTCGGTTTCCGCGAGGCGTATCCGAGGGCGCGCTCGGTCGTCCTGGTCGACAACTTCCGCAGCCGCCAGGAGATCCTCGACCCGGCGCACCGGCTGATCCGGCACAACGATCCGGATCGCCTCGAGGCCCGCGAGGGCGTCGACAAGCGGCTGCGCGCGCGTGCCTCGTTCAGCCGGCCGCTGCCGCCGGCAGGAGCCATCGAGCTCGTCGGTCACGCCACCGGCAGCGACGAGGCCGATGCCACGGCCGAGCGCATTGCCGCGTCGATCCGGGGCGGCCGCCGTGCCGGTGACCACGCCATCCTCGTCCGTGGCAACCGTGACGCTGATCCGTTCCTGCGCGCCCTCAACATGGCGCGCGTTCCGTGGCGCTTCAGCGGCACCGCCGGCCTGTATCAGCAGGCCGAGGTGCGGGTGCTCGTCTCGTTCCTGCGCACCGTGAACGATCCGGACGACTCGGTGAGCTGCTACGACCTCGCCACCAGCGAGATCTTCGGCCTCGCAGCGGGGGACGTGACGGTGGCCCTCAACCGTGCCTCGCGTCGCCGCACGCCGTTGGAGCAGGCGCTGCGCGAGGGAGTCGAGCGTCCATCCGAATCGCCGTTCGGCCCGCAGGCGCGCCAGGTCGTGGAACGCCTCCTGGCGGCCGTCGATCAGCACCGCTCCCTGGCCACCGAGCGGACGTGCGGCGAGCTGCTGTATCACTTCATCGCCGGCTCGGGGTGGCTGGGCCGCCTGGCCGCCGAGGCCCGCGATACCGGCGACGCCCGGCTCCAGAACGTGGCCCGCTTCTTCGAGATCGTGCGTCGCCAGTCGTCCCTGCTGCGCGACGATCGGCTGCCGTTCCTGGTGGCGCAGCTGGATACGCTCATCGAGGCCGGCGACGACCCGGCCACCGCCGACGCCGGGCCGGATCAGCCGGACGCCGTGCACGTCCTGACCTACCACAAGGCCAAGGGCCTCGAGTTTCCCGTCGTGTTCATGGTGGGCCTCGTGGACGAGCGCTTCCCGACTCGCTCCCGTGGTGATGCCCTCGAGCTGCCGGACAGGCTCGTGGACGGCTCACTGCCAAGCGACGCCCAGCACCTGGCCGAAGAGCGTCGCCTGTTCTACGTCGGAATGACCCGTGCCAGAGAGGAACTCGTCTTCAGCTGGGCGGCCGACTACGGCGGCCGCCGTTCGCGCCGCATGAGCCCCTTCGTGCTGGAGGCCCTCGACCTCCCGCCCGCGACGCCCCTCGAGGCCCTGCGTCCCAACGTCGTCGAGCGCATCGGCCGTCACGAGCAGCCGGCCCGCGCGCCCGCGGTCGCGGATCAGGTGCCCGCTCTCGCCGATCGGCCGCTCAGCCTGTCGTACGGGCAGGTCAATGACTACCTCGAATGCCCGGCCCGCTATCGCTACGGGCATGTGATCCGGATCCCGACGCCGCCCAGCCATCAGCTGGTGTACGGCCGGGCCCTGCACGCCGCCGTGCAGGCCTTCCATCGCCGCCAGATGGCAGGACAGGACATGACGCGCGCCGAGCTGCATGCGGTGCTCGATGCGGAGTGGGAGCCGATCGGTTTCCTGACGCGGGCCCACGAGGATGCCCGGCGTGCGTCCGGACACGCAGCTCTAAATCGATTCTGGGAGGAGCAGCAGGCCGATCCGGCGCGTCCAACCGGGGTCGAGCAGGAGTTCTCGGTGCAGCTCGGGCGCGACCGCGTGCGTGGCCGCTACGACCGCGTCGACGCGGACGCCGACGGGCGCGTGACCATCACCGACTACAAATCGAGCGACGTACGAGACCCGGCCACCGCCAATCGCCGCGCCCGAGAGTCGCTCCAGCTGTCGATCTACGCGCTCGCCTACGAGGCGCAGCACGGCCGGCTGCCCGACGAGCTGTCGCTGCATTTCCTGGAGTCGGGGATCGTGGGGCGCTCCGAGCCGAACGACAAGCGGCTCGCGAAGGCCACGGAGGCGGTGACCACCGCCGCGGCGGGCATCCGGGCCGGAGCGTTCGACGCCAACCCGGGAGCGGTGCGGTGCGGCTTCTGCCCGTTCCGCGAGATCTGTCCCGACGCCGCCCGGACGTGAGCGGCACGGGCTCTGGCGGGGGAACCGGGACGTAGGTGGGACGCCATCGGGTTGTCGTCATCATCCTCGTCCTGCTGGCGCTGCTGGCGGGCCTCGGTCTCGTCGTGGCCGCTGGAACGCTGTGCCCCGAGGAGCTGCCCGGTCAGCCGTGCGCCACCGGACAGCTCAACCGCGTGGTCATCATCGCGCTCGCCGCGCTGGCCGTCGGCCTGCTCGTCGTCCCGTTCGCGTTCCTCGGGGAGCTCCTCGCCCGGCGCCGCATCGTGTACCGCGGCGCGTGGTGGCGTGCCGCGCGGCGGGGCGTGCTGGCGGGGCTGGTGGTCACGGTGCTCGCCGCGTTGCGCCTGGGCGCCGCGCTCAACCCGCCGGTGGCGATCTTCGTCGTCGCCGCGGCGCTTGGGATCGAATGGTTCGTGGCGCGCAACGTCGACCTGCCGTGAGTGACATCCTCGCCGGCCAGGGAGCCGATCCGGCCGTCCTGGCCGCGCTCTATGACCTCGAGCACGACGAGGTCACGGAGGACCTGCCGTTCTGGACGCAGATCGCGGCGCTGCACGCCGGTGCGACCCTCGACCTGGGATGTGGCTCCGGCCGGCTATTCCGGACCCTGGTGGACGGCGGCGCTCGCCCGCTCATCGGCCTGGATGGCTCGCCCGCGCTCCTGGCGCGGGCCGAGCGGCGGATCGCCGCTGACGACGTCCTCGGCCGGGCTGCCGGCGAGGGCTGGCTGCGTCTCGTCCCCGGGGATGCGACCTCGCCGCGCCTGGCGACCCCGGCGCCGCGCGGCGGCTTCCGGCTGGTCGTGGTCGCCGGCGTCATGCCGCATCTGCGCGGCCCCGAGGAAGCGCTGCGCATGCTCGAGGACGTCGCACGGCTGCTGGCACCCGACGGCAGGGTCGTAATCGACGACCTGGGTCCCGGGCGGCTGCCCGCGCGCGACCTGCCGCTCAGCGTCGATTGGGAGCGTGGCAGCGGGGCCGACCGGGTGGTCCGCCGCTCGCAGCTGACCCGGAACGAGAGCCCGGACGGGCTGCGCGTGGCCTATGCCACCATCACGGATACCGTACGTGCCGATGGTACGATAGCGCGGCTTCCGGCCAGCTTCCGGCTCTGGTATCCATCGAGGGCGACGCTCGATGACCTCGTCGAGGCGGCCGGATTGTCGGTTGAGCTGACGTGGGGGTCCTACGACCTAGAGTCGTACGATCCGCTCGACAGCGAGCGCCGCATCCTCGTCGCGCAGCGCGTGGGGGATCGCCAGGACTCGCCGGCAGCGACCGGCCAGCAAGGGAGCACCAGGGAGTGGGCGGAGAACAGATCCGACTCCTCGTGATCGAGGACGTGCCACAGGTGGCATCGCACCTCCGTTCGCTGCTGGCTGCCCAGTCGCAGATCAAGATGCTGGAGGTCGTGACCGCCGGCGATCGCGCCGTCGCGTCGGTCGGCGAGTACCGTCCCGACGTCGTCATCGTCGACGCCCTGCTGCAGGGACGGGTGAGCGGTCAGGCCGTGGCGGAGACCGTCCGCCGGTCGGAGCCGCAGGTCGGGATCATCATGCTCACCGTTCCCCAGAACCCGGTACGCGAGGATCCGGAGCGCGGCGTCGATGCCGTGCTCAAGATGCCGTTCACCGGCTTCGACGTGACGACCATGATCCGCAAGGTGCACGAAGAGCGCGGCGTAGCCGCCTCGCGCGCCGGCTCGCTCGTCGTCAGTCTCTTCTCGCCGAAGGGCGGCGTCGGTCGCACCACGCTCGCCTACAACCTTGCGGTGGCGCTCGGCAAGGACCACAAGGTCTGCCTGGTCGACGGCTCGCTCCAGTTCAGCGATCTGCGCGGCCTGTTGCGGGTGCCGGCGGTGGCTCCCAGCATCGTCAACCTGCCCACTGACCGGGTCCGCGACTCCGACCTTGCCGAGATCACCTGGCGCGACCCGTCGGGAATCGACATCCTCCTCGCCCCGCCCCGGGTCGAAATGGCCGAGATGGTCACCGTGCGCGACATCGAGAAGGTGCTCGGGATGCTGCGCAAGATCTACGAGTTCGTCATCATCGACACGCGCCCCGCCCTGTCCGAGGACGTGCTCGTCTTCCTCGACGCGGCCGACATCATCCTGCAGGTGCTGACCTACGACAGCATGGCGATCCGTGGCCTGGTCATGGCGGGCGAGACGTTCAGCGCCATCGGCTACCCGGAGCACAAGCTGGCCATCGTCCTCAACCGGGCGGATTCCTCGGGTGGCTTCGACAAGGGCGACGTGGAAGCCGCCCTCGGCGCTCCCATCGACTACGAGATCGTCTCGGATGGACGCCTGGTCATCGCCGCCAACAACGAGGGAGTCCCGTTCGTGACCAGCTCCCCGGACGCCCCCATCACGAAGGACCTGCTCCGCATCGCGGACGCCCTCGCCGCTCACCTGGCCGACCGCAGCCCGGCCCTGGCGCGGCGGTGAGCCGCGGCTCCGACGATCGAGCGATCGGGGTCTTCGACTCCGGCGTCGGCGGGCTGACGGTCCTCTCCGAGCTCCGTCGGCGGCTGCCGGACGAGCGATTCGTCTATCTCGGCGACAACGCTCGCACCCCGTACGGGCCGCGGCCGGCGGACGAGGTCCGGGCCTTCACGCTGGAATCGGTCGCCTGGCTCCTCGGCCAGGACGTCAAGCTGCTCGTGCTCGCCTGCAATACCGCGACCGCCCACGCCCTCTCCGCGGTCCGCGGCCGGTCAGCCGTGCCGGTGATGGGCGTCGTGCGACCGGGGGCGGTGGCCGTGACGGCGGCGACCCGGACCGGCCACGTGGCGGTCGTCGCCACCGCAGGCACGGTGGCCTCCGGTGCCTACGTCGACGCCATCTCGGAGGCCGATCCGACGCTCACCGTGGCGCAGCAGGCGTGTCCAGACCTGGTGCCACTGGTCGAGGCCGGCGAGCTGGAAGGGCGCCGCGTTGAGGAGGCCGTCGCCGGCTACCTCCGTGAGCTCCGAGCGGCCGATCCCGAGGTCGATACCCTGCTGCTCGGCTGCACGCACTACCCCCTCCTGCGGCCGATCTTTCAGGCCCGGATGGGTGCCGCCGTGGCGGTCGTGGATTCGGCGTTCACCACCGCGGTGGCGGTGGAGGACCTGCTCGACGCCCTGCTCGCGCGCGGCTCGGCCGGGGGACGGGGCAGCGTCCGCGTCGCGACCACCGGGCCGGTCGAGGCCTTCGAGCGCGTGGCGACGCGCCTGTTCGGGACCGATCTGCCGCCGGTCGAGGCAGTCGACCTCGGCAGCCTGACCGCGGTGGCCGCCGACCCCCGCTAGACTGGCCGCATGGCACGCAACATGGGCCGGCTGGGCGCCGGCATTCTGGTCGGTGGCCTGATGGCCATGGGCGCCACCGTCGCCCAGCGCGAGATCATGCGCCGCGCCGGCACCCGGCTGCTCGACTGGGAGGAGGTGCGCCGGATCGCGCGCCGTCGCCTGGGTGACGCGGCCGCCATCATCCCGCCCGACGAGCATGCCCGCGCCACCGCGTTCTACGCGGCCACCCTGCGCCGGATCGAGCCGGCCGTGGCCGAGGCGATCGGGGCCGAATTGCCGGAGGCCCTCGAGACGCCCCTGGTCGTCGACCGGACGGAGTGGATCGACCTCAATATCGCCACCTTCCGCCAGCTCTTCGGGCGGGTCGAGGAGATTGTCACCGCCCAACAGGCGGGGCCTGATACCGCAGGCCGGGCGCTGGCACGGATCCTCAACCGCCGGATCGGCAACGAGCAGCTCGGCTTCCTGCTTTCCTTCCTCGGCCGCAAGGTGCTCGGCCAGTACGACGTCAGCCTGCTCGCCGCCGCTCCCGACGTGCGTGGCCGGCTGGCCTTCGTGGAGCAGAACATCACCGCCACCGCCGCCTCGCTGCGGCTGCCGCTCGATGAGTTCCGGACCTTCATCGCGCTCCACGAGGCGACTCACGCGTTCGAGTTCGAGGCGTATCCGTGGCTGCGTGACCATTTTGCGGCCTCGGTGGCGGAGGCGGTCGAGCTGCTGGCCGCCGATGCCGGCGGCCTGGGCGAGCGGCTGCGGGCGGCCCTGGCCGGCGGGGAAGGCCACTGGCTGGAGCGCATCATGACGCCGCCCCAGCGGGAGAGCTTCCGTCGCACGCAGGCGCTGATGGCGCTGCTGGAGGGATACTCGAACCACGTCATGCACGCCGCTGGCGAGCGCATCCTGCCCGGCTTCGACGAGCTGCATGCGCGCTTCGAGCGACGCAACGAGCGCCGTGGCGCGGTCGAACGGATGATCATGCGCGTCACCGGGCTCGACCTGAAGATGGCCCAGTACGCCGCCGGCGAGCGCTTCGTCGACGCGGTCCTCGCCCGGCGCGACCGCGCCTTCCTGAACCGCGTCTGGACTGGGCCCGACACGCTGCCGACGCTTGACGAGATCGAAGAGCCGGCGCGGTGGATCGACCGCATCGAGGGCGGCGTGACGGGGAGCGGGCCCTGACCGCGCCGGAGGACCTCGTCGTCCTGGGCACCCCGGTCTTCGGCGGCCCGCTGCCGCCGCCCGCCATCGGACGCATCGAGGAGGTCGGCGCGCGCTTCGTCCAGCTCAGCCGTGATGGCCGGGTGCATGTCGAGGCCGAGGCAGCCGCTGACCCCTTCGCCTCGGCGCGCGTCCTGTTCCGCGGCGGCATGCCGGCGGCCGTCCTGGACCACGTCGTCGGCCGCTGCCCGAACCTTGAGTGGATCCACTCGTATTCCGCCGGGGTCGAGCGAGTGGCGACGCCGCTCGTCCGCTCGCGCGGACTGACCGTGACCAACGGACGTGGCGTCTTCAGCCGCCCGATCGCCGAGTACCTGGTGATGATGCTGCTGGCCGTGCAGCGTCGCCTGCCGCAGCTGCTGGAGCTGCAGCGCGAACGCACCTGGCAGCCGTTGCCGGGCCGCGAGCTGGCCGGGATCACGGTCGGGATCGTCGGCTTCGGCAGCATCGGGGCGGAGGTGGCCTCGCTGCTGGCACCGTTCGGCACACCGGTCCTCGCCACGCGCCGTCATCCGGAACGTGGCGCCGCCGAGCATCCCAACGTCGAGCTGCTGGCCCTCAGCCAGCTCCACGAGCTGCTGCGTCGCTCGGACGCCGTGCTGGTGACCGTCCCGCTCACCGACGAGACGGCCGGGCTCATCGGCGCGGCCGAGCTGCAGGAGATGAAGGAGGGCGCGTGGCTGTTCAACATCGCCCGCGGCCGCCTCGTCGACGAGATCGCCCTGCGCCGCGCACTGGAGGCCGGCTGGATCGGCGGCGCGGTGCTCGACGTGTTCACCGAGGAGCCACTACCCGCCGACTCGCCCCTGTACGACGCGCCGAACGTCATCATCACGCCCCATACCTCGTGGGCCAGCGACCGCGTCCTGGACCGCAGCCTGGACCTGTTCGTGGACAACCTGCGGCGCTTCACGACTGCCCAGCCGCTGCGCAACGTCGTCGATCTGGAGGCCGGGTACTAGCAGCATGCAGGTCACCATCGTCGGCCTCCCCGGCAGCGGGAAGACGACCGTCTTCAACGCGCTCACCGGCGGCACCGCCGAGACCGGCACCTTCTCGGGCGGCCGCGCGGCACCCAACGTCGGTGTGGTCAAGGTGCCCGATGTGCGGCTCGACGCCCTCTCGGCCCTGTTCTCGCCGCGAAAGACGACGCCGGCAGATGTGACCTACGTCGATGTCGCCCTGCCGGCCGGCGCCGCGCGCGAAGGAACCGTCCAGCCCGACGTCCTGGCCCTCATCCGCAACGCCGACGCCCTGCTCCACGTCGCGCGCGCCTTCGAGGAGGGCGGTGCGGCGCCGGACCCGTGGCGCGACGTGGAGGAGATGGACCTCGAGTTCACCGTCGCCGACCTGACGGTCGTGGAGAAGCGCCTCGAGCGCCTGCAGACCCAGGGCCGCCACGGCACGCCGGCCGAGCGCGAGGCGGCGCGGCTGGAGGAAGAGGTCCTGGCTCGTCTGCGGCCCCACCTCGAGGAGGGCCATGCCCTGCGCGATGCTCAGCTGAGCGATGACGAGGAACGCCTCCTGCGCGGCTACCGATTCCTGACCCAGAAGCCGGTGCTGGTGGTCCTGAACATCGACGAGGGACAGCTGCCGACGGCGGAGCGGCTGGAGGCCGAGGGGCGGCAGCGGTATCCCCAGGCGGCGAGCGCGGTCGCTGCGCTGGCCGGGAAGATCGAGGCCGAGATGGCCCAGCTGCCGTCGGAGGATGCCGCCCCGTTCATGGAGGACCTCGGCATCGCCGAGCCGTCGCGCGGCCGCGTGGTGCGGCTGACCTACGAGCTGCTCGGCCTGCTGCCATTCTTCACCGCCGGCGACGATGAGGTACGGGCCTGGACGATCCGGCGCGGCGACACCGCGGTCGATGCGGCCGGCACAATCCACTCCGACCTGGCTCGTGGCTTCATCCGCGCCGAGGTGGTGACCGTCGACGACCTGTTGGCGCTCGGCTCGTTCGCCGAGGCCCGCAAGCGGGGCGTGCTCCGATCGGAGGGCAAGGCCTACGAGATGCGGGACGGGGACGTCATCCAGGTCCTCTTCAACGTCGCGCGCTGACGAGCGCGCGACGCATCGGTCTAGCTGCGGTCGAGCTCGACCACGATGCTGCGGAAGTCGTCCGCGCCCTCGACCAGGAACGTGTCGTCGTCCTCCATGCCCACGTTCATGCTGGCGGTCAGCTTCTCGTCACCGACGTACGTGAACCCGTGCGTGCGCTCCAGCTCGCGGGCGATGGCCTCGACCAGCGTGTCCTCCTCGAACGATTCGATGACCGCCGCGCGCGCGGTCCGCACCAGCTCGCTGAAGGCGTTGGGCGTGTGCTGTGTCTCGGAGACGAGGACGGCGTCGGAGAGCAGGTCCTCGTCACCCTCGTGGAGCTCGTAGAAATGCAGCTTCGTCACCGACCGATGATAGACCGATGCTGACCGCATCGCGGATGCCCGGACTTGACCTCTTGGTCGTCGGGGCGCTCACCGTGGATCGTTTCGCCGATGGCTCGCTCGCGCCGGGCGGCTCGGTCCTGCACGCCACGCGGGCTGCTGCCGGCGCCGGCTACCGCGTCGCCGTCGTCACCGTCGCCGGTACCGAGCCCGAGGCGCGGGCCGGGACCGACGAGCTCGCCGCCATCTCCGAGGTACAGGCCGCGCAGGCGACCGGGACGCTGACCTTCCGCCACGCCGAGACCGCGGCCGGGCGCCGGCTGTGGCTCGAGGTGGCCGCCACCCCGCTGGCCACCGCGCCGAACCGTTCGCAGCCGGCCGCGGTGCTCTACGCGCCGGTGGCGGACGAGCTGGGTCCCGAGCTTGGCGGCCAGGAATACGCCGGCACCGTGAGCGGCGCGATCCTCCAGGGCTGGCTGCGAGCACTCGCCCCCGGCGAGGAGGTTCGCCCCCTCCCGGTGGCCGCGCTGACCGATGCCCTGGTGGCGCGCCTGGCACGGTGCACCGTGCTCATCGCCAGTCGCGAGGACCTGCTGGCCGACGCGGATCTCCCCGAGGCCCAACTCGACGCCCTGCGACGCGTGATGGGTGACGCACCGGCGCTCATCGTCACCGATGCGACTGCCGGCGCCTGGATCGATGCCGGCGGCGAGCGGACGCTGGTCGGGGTGCCGCGTGTCGTGCGCGATGTGCCGATGGTCGGTGCGGGCGATGCCTATGCCGCCCTGCTGCTGGGTGCGTTGGGCCGGGGCCGTGACCTCCTGGGCGCCGCACGCGATGCTGCCGCCGGGGTGGCCGAGATGCTCGCCGCCCGCAGCGACCGGCGGGTGTGGCTGATGGGCGACGTGCATGGCATGGATCGCCGCCTGGTCGCGCTCCTCGCCGAGGCTGGGCTGATCGATGCGACCGGCAGCTGGAGCGGCGGCCGCGACGAGCTGTGGTGCCTCGGCGATCTCGTCGATCGAGGCCCGGGGGGCGCGAGCGTGGTGGCACTGCTGCGCCGCCTGGCCGACGAGGCGGCCGCGGTCGGAGGCCGCGTGGGATCGGTGATCGGGAATCACGAGATCCTGATGCTGGCTGCGCGTGCCATGCCGGACGAGCCATCGAATGGTCCCTACGCGACGTTCCGCGAGGACTGGATCTCGAATGGCGGCATCCCCGCCACCCTCGAGCGACTCACCGACGACGATGCGGCCTGGATGGCGCGCCTGCCGGCGTTGGCCCGCGTGGCCGGCGAGCTGCTGATTCACGCCGACGCGGGCCTCTACCTGTCGCTGGGTCGCACGGTGGGCGAGGCCAACGAGCGCCTGGCCGCGCTGCTCGCCGAGCCGGACCCCGTCACCTGGGACGGCATCCTGGGCGTCATGACCGAGCGCTACGCGCTGCGCGACGATCCATTGCTCGCGGGGCGGATGCTCGCGCGCTTCGGCGGCCGCCGCATCGTCCATGGCCATACGCCGATCGCGCGCTTCACGCGCCAGGTGCCCGCCGAGGTGCGTGCCCCGCATCTCTACGCGGGCGGCCGTGTCATGGCCATGGACCCCGGCATGCCGCTCGGTGGCCCCGGGTTCCTGCACCGCGTCGAGAGCTAGGCGGCCCGGCTGCCCTCGCGCCGCTCCCGAGCTGCGACCCAGCGTCGGAGGCGGCGCAGCCGGCCCTCGACGAGCAGCCGCGCGCGGCCGATCTCGGCGATCGACCCGCCGCGACCCAGGGCGAATGCAAGATCGAGGACGCGCGACGCGGCGGCCGTGGCCTCCAGGGCTCCCCGCAGGTCGCCTCGATGGCGCTCGCGAATGCGTGCCACCTCGATCCACGCCGCGGCCGCCTGGACCGAGGCGCGCCGTGTCGCCTCGTGCCAGATCTCCTCCGCGCGGTCCGCCTCTCCGGCGGCCACCAGCAGCCGGGTGGCGAGGCGGCGCAGTGACACGTCCTCGTCGTGGCCTGCACTGCGCTCCAACGCGACGGCGAGCAGCTCGAGTGAGTCGGCGGCCGCTCCGTCACGCAGCAGCTCCGCCACCATGCCGCGCGGATCGAGGACCGTCGCCGAGCGCCAGGCGCCCCGCCGCAGTCCGACGATGTGCGCCTCGAGCAGCGCCAGGCTGGCCACGTCCTGCAGGTTGTGGTCGAGGACGTCGGCCAGCAGGTCCGGCGAGCCGCCACGCAGGTAGCCGAACCAGCGTCCCGGTACCTCGAAGCCGGGCAGGTCGGCGACGCGCTCGATGCCCAAGACCCCGCGTTCGACGTCGGCGAGGCGGGCTCCGCCCAGCGGACGTCGGAAGAGGCGCCGTGCGACCGGCAGCAGGTCGTCGTGGCGTTCCGGGATTTCCGCCAGGGCGGGGAAGAGGCCGTGGACGGTGAGGCGAGCGACGAGGAGCGGGAGGTCGAACGCACGACCGTTGTAGCTGACCAGACGCGCGCCGCTTCCCAGCTCGTCGGCCACGCGGCGCAGGAGCGCGCCCTCGTCGGGGTAGTCGGGCAGGAGCCACTGCCGCACGCGCAGGCGATCGCCGTCCAGTGTGCCGATCGCGACCAGAAATGCGACCGTCCCGGCGCCGGTCGACAGGCCGGTCGTTTCGGTGTCGACGTAGCGGGCTTCGGGCAGGGTGCGCAGGACGGCGACGGTTTCGGCGTCGAGTGGCACGGTGCGCTCGACGAGCACGACACGGCCCACATCGGCCAGGTGCAGGTCCGCCCCCAGCCAACGAGCGAGGCCGGCGGCACGGTCGGCAGGCGGTGGGTCGTGGCGCTCCGGGGCCACTGGCCGCTGGCCGCGAGCTGCGGCCAGCCGGTCGGCGAGCGAGCGGGGAGCGAGCACGGCTAGGACATCCCGGCCAGCAGCTCGGTGACCACCGCCTTGCCCCGGGCACCGACCTCGATGGCCGGACCGACGCACGCGGGACAGCCGTCCGCGCAGGGGCACGACTCGACCGCCTTGCGGCAGGCCTGGACGAGGTCGTCGACCAGCGTGAACAGGCGCTCGGTCAGGCCCACGCCGCCAGGTACCGCGTCGTACAGATAGAGCGTGGGCCGGCCGGTGAACGGCGCCTGGACCTGGGCCAGCACCCCGAGATCGCGCGGGTCGCACATCAGGAGCAAGGCCCCGGTCGTGCGCGCCACGCGCGCCAGGCCGATCAGGGCCCCGTCGAGCGTGTCGCGGTCATAGCGGTTGACGAGCTCGGCCGGCGGGACCAGCCAGGTCGACGTGGTGTGCATCTCCTGCTCGGGGATGCTGATCGAGCCCCACCCCACGTTCTCGTGGGTGTGGTACTTGAGCTTCTTGAACATGGTCACCTTCCAGGCGACCATCACCTCGCCGCGCTGGCGCAGGCCGGCCGGAGGCTCATCGGCCTCGTCGAAGACCTCGAGCACCTTGAGCGTGATGCCGAGGTCGGCATCGGTGTAGTAGTCGACGTCCGTCCGCGTCACATAGGCCTTGCGCTCGTCCCAGTCGAGCCGGTCGACGTGATGCTGGATCCCCTGGTGGATGTAGATGGCCTTCTCGTGCACGAAGAGCGGGGCGGCGAACAGGTCGATCTCGCCGAGGACCCGATGGCGGTCGCCGGTGGTGTCGACGATGACCACGTTCTCCGGCGCCCCGCTGCGCAAGCTGAAGTCGCTGGCCGGGAAGTTCTCGTGGCTCCAGTAGTAGCGCTCGTCGTCGGCACGGCGGATCCAGCCATCCTCCTCGAGTACGTCGAGCAGGAGGGGCGTCTCGTCGATTCCGAATCGCTCTGTGGCCGGGACCGGCAGCTCGAAGCTCGACGCCCGCAGGTGGTTGAGCAGCACGTGCAGGTTGTCGGGGTTCACCAGCCCGTGCTCGGGCGAGCTGTCGAAGAGGTACTCCGGATGCGCGGCGAGGAACTGGTCGATCGGCGCCGAGGAGCAGACCAGCGCCGACAGGCTCGTCGTCGATCGCCGGCCGGCACGGCCCATCTGCTGCCAGGTGGAGGCGATGGTGCCGGGATAGCCGATGCTGATGGCGGCATCCAGCCCGCCGATATCGATGCCCAGCTCCAGGGCGTTGGTGGCGACGACGCCGCGCACCCGCCCGTCGCGCAGTCCGGCCTCGATCGCGTGGCGCTCGTTGGGCAGGTAGCCGCCGCGGTAGCCGCGGATGGTGTGCGGGTGACCGGGTGGTGGCTGGAACGTCTCGCGCAGGTAGGTGGTGAGCACCTCGACCGCGGTCCTCGACCGCGCGAAGGCGATGGTCTGCACGCCGCCGGAAATGAGGCGCTCGGCGAGGCGCTGCCCGGTCAGGAGCGCCGAGCCCCGGACGCCGAGCTGCTCGTTGGCGACGGGCGGGTTGATGACCAGGATGTGCTTCTGGCCGGACGGAGCGCCGTTGTCGTCGACCAGCGACACCGGGGCCTCGAGGATCCGCTCGGCCAGCTCCCGCGGGTTGGCGATGGTGGCCGAGGCGCAGATGAAGATAGGGTCAGCGCCGTAGTGCTGACAGATGCGCCGCAGGCGGCGGATGACGTTGGCGACGTGGCTGCCGAACAGCCCGCGATACGTGTGGAGCTCGTCGATGACGACGTAACGCAGGTTCTCGAAGAGCTTGAACCACTTCGTGTGGTGGGGAAGGATCGCCGCATGGAGCATGTCCGGGTTGGTGATCACGACCTGGCCGGCCGACCGGACCACCGCGCGCACGTTGGGCGGCGTGTCGCCGTCGTAGGTATGGGTCTTGAGACCCAGCTCGGCCGCGTCGGCGAGAGCGCGCAGCTCCACCAGCTGGTCCGCGGCGAGCGCCTTGGTCGGGAACAGGTACAGCGCGCGCGCCGCGTCGTCACGGGCCACCGCGTCGAGGACGGGCAGGTTGTAGCAGAGCGTCTTGCCCGACGCGGTGGGGGTCACCACGACCACGTTGCGCCCGGCGGTGACCGCCTCGTACGCCTGGGCCTGGTGCGTGTAGAGGCCCTCGACGCCGCGCCCGCGGAGCGCAGTCTTGAGGCGCTGGTCGAGGGCATCCGGCCACGGGGCGTGGCGTGGGGGTCGCGCCTCGAGGACGCGATGGGCCCGGATGAGGGGCGCGAACGTGGCGTCGGCCAGCAGGCCGGCGATGGCATCGGCGGGGGAGCCGGGGCGAGCTTCGATCATGGGGCGCTCCTGCGGGGCGGAACCGAACATCCGTTCCATTCACGATACCATCCGCCATCGGGCGTGCCAGTAACAATGTGGAGAACCGCGAGCGAATCGCGTTGCGGTGTGGATAACCACGCGGCTAGACTGGCCGCCACATGACCGGGATCGAGCTGCCAGCCCCCACGCCGCATCGCGTGCGCCGAATGCGCCTGCCCGCATCGCGCGGCGGCCTGGCCTGGCT
>JAICQM010000281.1 GCA_025937875.1 Chloroflexota bacterium | reverse complement strand
CGCACCTTCCAGGCCGGCACGCGCTGGCCGCGGGCGCGGGTCGAGCAGCGCCGGGTCCAGTACCTCTACACCGATGGCGACACGTTCCACTTCATGGACAACGAGACGTACGACCAGTTCGCGGTCAGCGGCGCGTTGCTGGGCGACGACGCGAAGTACCTCAAGGAGAACACCGACGTCTTCGTCTCCAGCCACGAGAGCGAGATCCTGGGCGTAGACCTGCCGGTGACCGTCGACCTGACGGTGACCCAGACCGATCCGGGCTTCGCCGGCGACACGGCGACCGGCGCCAAGAAGGCCGCCACCCTGGAGACCGGGCTGGTGGTCCAGGTGCCGCTGTTCGTCAACGAGGGCGACACGCTGCGGATCGACACGCGCACCGGCGAGTACGTCACCCGCGTGCAGTAGGCCGATGGCTGCCGACCAGCCGACCCTGTGGGAGGGACCCCGCGCCGCGCCGCGGATCCTGCGTGTCAGCGACCTCAACCGTCGCGTCCGATCGCTGCTGGACGCGGACCCCACCCTCGCCGACGTGTGGGTCGAGGGCGAGGTCAGCCAGCCCTCGTTCCCGGCCAGCGGGCACTGCTTCTTCACCCTCAAGGACGGGGGCTCGCAGGTGAAGGCGGTGCTGTTCCGCGAGGAGCTGGCGCGCGCCACGGTGCGCCCGGCGCACGGGATGCAGCTCATCTGCCACGGCCGGGTCCGCGTCTACGAGGCGCAGGGCAGCTACCAGCTGTACGTGGAATCGGTCACGCCCGCCGGCGCCGGTGACCTGCACGCGAAGTACGAGCAGCTCCGCATCCGACTGGCGGCCGAGGGCCTCTTCGACGAGCGCCTCAAGCGCCCGGTGCCGCGCTGGCCGCGCCGGATCGGGGTCGTGACCTCGCCGGTGGGCGCGGTGTGGCGGGATATCGGCAACGTGCTGCGGCGCCGCTTCCCGCTGGTCGAGGTGGTCCTGTCGCCGACCATCGTGCAGGGCGCCACCGCCGCCCCGGCCGTGGTGCGGGCGCTGGAGCGGATCTACGCCCGTCCCGAGCTGGACGTCGTCATCCTCGCCCGCGGCGGCGGCTCGCTCGAGGACCTGTGGCCGTTCAACGACGAGCGGGTGGTGCGTGCCGTGCGGCGCTCCCCGGTGCCCATCATCGTCGGCGTGGGCCACGAGTCGGATGTGACGCTGGCCGACTTCGCGGCCGACCTGCGCGCGCCAACGCCGTCGGCCGCCGCCGAGCTCGCCACGCCCGACGGGACGCAGCTGCCCGCCATCCTGGCCCGTCTCCGCGACCGCGCCACCGCCGCCCTGGCCGGCCGCCTCGAGGAGCGTCGCCGCTTCTTGGCCGCCGAGCGGCGGGCGCTGGCTGCCGCGGCACCCGACATCGACGCCGTGCGGCAACGGACGGCCGACCTCGTCGACCGCTCGGCACGCGCGCTCGGCGGGCGCATGACCCGCGACCGCGCCGCCCTCGACGCCCTGCGCGACGGCCTCCGTGCCCTCGGCCCCCAGGCGACCCTGGAGCGCGGCTACGCGATCGCCCAGCTGGG